>NZCW01000008.1 GCA_002688435.1 Dehalococcoidales bacterium | reverse complement strand
CTCCATTATTTTAGCCCGATGCCTTAGGACGATCTCCAGACTGATAAAGAGCATACCAGCGATTACTCGACTGGCATGTCCCCCGGTGATTAGTTTCAGTATTTCTCTCTCAGGAGTAACGTTGCCAAAGATTTTGTTTTTGCGAGGAATGTGTGGTAATATAGTGCTAAAGTAAAACTAACGATAGTTAAATATTTGGGTCTCCGCATGGCAGGTGCCGTTGTGTTAGCCTTTTATACCGCACCAGCCATCACCAGCTCGAGGCAAGAGGGGTAGAGGTGACTTGGTAAAGTAGTAGAAGCCAAATATGACTCACCTGACAGTGCCAATACTTCTGTGAAGAATGATTCAAGTGATGTATTTCATTTCATTCCTGAAGACAGTGCCGCATTCCCCTTGACCTTCTCTAGAGTCGCAGGTTCGAATCCACCCGCTGCCAGTTTTGGTTTTCTGTAGCCTTTGCTTCCTTTATGTTAAAGCGGAACGACAGAAAAGACAAGAATCGCTGGGACAGGTAATGTATATTGCCTCTAGCTTACGGAGAGAACTATAATCGTATACGCGACAGGAGACAAGGTATCCGTGATTGACCGGTATTCCAGGCAAACTCTTTTTCGCGGCATCGGCAAGGAGGGGCAGAAGAAACTGGCTAGCAGCCATGTGGTAATTGTTGGCTGCGGAGCACTAGGCACCATTATAGCCACTTCCCTGGTACGGGCCGGCGTGGGTAAAGTTAAAATCATTGACCGTGATTTCATTGAGTACCACAACCTGCAGCGACAGGTCATCTTCACTGAAGAGGATATAAAAGCACAATTACCGAAGGCGATAGCCGCGGAATGGCATCTGAAAAAGGTGAATTCCTCGGTTACTGTCGAAGGGGTAGTGGCCGATGTAAATTACGCCACTATTGAAAGACTCGTTGCTGGCGCCGACTTAATTTTAGACGGATTGGATAACTTGGAAACCCGCCTTCTGATAAATGATGTCTCCCTAAGAAATAAAATCCCGTGGATTTATGGCGGGGCTATCTCTTCCTCCGGAGAAACGATGAACGTTATCCCTGGCCAGACTCCCTGCTTCCAGTGTATCTTCCCTTCATTATCCTTACCGAGGATAGTCCCTACCTGTGACACTGCCGGGGTGATCGGTCCGGCTCCTTTCATTATCGGCTCTCTGCAATCCGTTGAGGCCATGAAGATGTTAGTTAGCGCCAAGGAGATCAACCAGGATGTTATTTTCATTGATGTCTGGCAAGGAACCTTCGAACGCTTTAAAATCGGCTCTCGCCAGGACTGCCCTGCCTGCCATGGCACGTATGAGTTCTTGTCAGGGCAGTTCGGTGTCAGGACTACCACCCTTTGCGGTCAAAATGCGGTACAGGTCTCGAATCCCAAGGGAACCGGCCTTTCTCTTGAGGAGCTCGCTGGACAGCTTAAGCCATTAGGTGAAGTCAGCCATAACGAGTTTATGTTACGTTTCACCGTTGATTCCAGAGAAATAGTCGTTTTTCCTGATGGACGAGCCATCGTTAAAAATACCATCGATGAATCGTTAGCCCGAGGACTTTACAGCAAATATATCGGAACGTAGGGCGTGATGTCATGATTTACCTGGATAATGCAGCCACTTCCTGGCCCAAGCCAGAAAGCGTTTACCAGACCGTGGATGAGTTCCTGAGGAACCAAGGAGGTAATCCCGGGCGCGGTGGGCACAGTCTAGCCGTAGCCGCCAGCCGAATGATTGAAGAGACCAGGCTTCTCCTCGCCCGTCTTATCAATGCCACGGATAAAGACCGGATTATATTTACCCTTAACTGTACAGATTCGTTGAACACGGGATTAAAAGGGCTGCTGAGACCGGGTGACCACGTAATTACCAGCCGTTTGGAACATAATTCCGTGGTTCGCCCTCTTGGGAAACTGGAACAGCAAGGGGTCAAGGTGACCCAACTCTCGCCTTATTCTCGGTATGGGTCTGTCTCGGCACAGGATGTGGCCAAGGCAATAACCGGGAAAACCAAGCTAGTAGTAATGACCCATGCGTCTAATGTGACCGGGGTTGTCCAGCCAATTAAAGAATACGGGGCAATCGCACGACAGCATAACTTAATTTTCATGGTAGATGCCGCACAGACTGCCGGCAAATATCCTCTTGATGTTCAGGCAAATAATATTGACCTGCTCGCCTTTCCCGGACATAAAGGACTACTCGGCCCGCCGGGTACCGGTGCCTTGTATGTTGGCGAACGCGTTGACCTCGATTCATTACGGGAAGGTGGTACCGGCTCACACTCAGAACTTGAGATGCAGCCAACGGAGTTACCTTTTAAATTAGAATGCGGGACGGTAAACAGCGCCGGTATCGCCGGACTGGGAGCCGGACTAAAATATATCTTTAAGGAAGGAACGGAGAGGATTCTGGCTTACGAGCAGTCTCTAACCGACCGGCTAATTAAGGGCTTGGCACGCATCCTGCGAGTAACCGTCTACCGGGATAAGGACGGTACCAGACAAACCCCCGTGGTCTCCCTTACTATTGAGGAGGCCGAGCCGATGGAAGTAGGGGCTATTCTGGACCAGGCTTTCGATACTAAAGTGAGGACAGGACTTCACTGTGCTCCAGCGGCGCATAAAACCATCGGTACTTTCCCGCGAGGTACGGTACGATTAAGCCCTGGATATTTTAACACTACGAAGGAAATCGATGTCACTATCAAAGCCATCGAGAAAATTGCCCGTTCAGGAATTATATTAAAGGCAGTGGAAGAGACTGCGTTAAGCGATTAGTTATAAGGAAGAGGGTAAACGTAAAAATCGTTAAACAAAAAGAGGTAACTAAAAGTCTTTTGAGCAGTGGGAATGAACAGAAGACTGAAAAAAGAAGCTCGCCGCTGAAACTCATCCAAGGAGGAGGAATATGAAATTTGAGACACTGGCCATTCATACCGGGGAGAGACCGGATAAAGCTTTCGGCGCTGTTTCGGTACCCATCTACCAGACATCAACTTTTGCTTTTAAGGATGTCGGCAAAACGAAAGGCTATGATTACTCCCGCACGGCAAACCCAACGAGAAAAGTCCTAGAAGATACTATCGCCAAGCTCGAAGGTGGGCAGGCAGGATTTGCTTTCGCCACCGGTATGGCGGCCGAAACTACCGCTATCCACCTGCTGAAAGCTGGTGACCATGTTATTTCCGGGGACGATATCTACGGAGGAACCTTTCGGTTATTCCAAGATGTGATGCATAAGTTTGGACTAGAGTTTACCTACTTAAGAATGAACAGTCGGCAGAGAATCGAAGAGGCGATAAGACCTAACACCAAAATGCTATGGCTGGAGACTCCCTCCAACCCGTTGTTGAATATTATTGACTTGGAGATGGCCGTGGACATCGCCCGGAAGCATAACCTAATGACGGTGATTGACAACACCTTCGCCACCCCCTACTTCCTGAGACCTATCGACTACGGGATTGACTTGGTAGTCCATTCCACCACCAAATACCTTAACGGGCACTGCGACGTTCTCGGCGGAGCGGTGGTTACAACCACCAACGAGTTAACCGAAAAAGTCCAGTTTCTCTTGAACGCTATGGGGACTCCCGCTTCTCCTTTCGACTGCTGGCTGGTGCTGCGGGGGATTGAGACCCTACCGGTACGGATGAAACAGCACGAGGCGAACGCCTTCGCCATCGCCAATTTCCTTGAAGGACACCCGGCAGTAAAGAAAGTGTTTTACCCCGGGCTTGAGTCCCACCCCGGCCATGACATCGCCCGGCGGCAGATGAAGGGATTCGGCGGTATGGTGTCATTCGAGATAAATGGCGGTACCGAGAAGGTTAACTCTTTTTTGAAAAGACTGAATATCTTCGCCTTAGCAGAGTCACTGGGCGGTCCGGCCTCCCTAGTGGCGCACCCAGCTACCATGACCCACGTCTCAATGCCAGAAGAGCACCGAAAGAAAGTGGGTATTACCAAGGCCACCATCAGGCTGTCCACCGGCTTGGAAAATATAGATGATCTGATTAAGGATTTACGTCGAGGATTGGAACCCAGCTAAGGAGGATGATATGTCTTACGCTACCGCTTTACGTTGCCGAAAATGCGGCCACGAATATCCGCTAAAGCCACTAAATGTGTGTAATTTCTGCCTCAGTCCGTTAGAGGTAATTTATGACTATAAGTCTATGACGAAGGCGATAAGCCAGGAAAAACTGGCAGAAGGACCATTTACCATGTGGCGCTATAAGGATATGCTGCCTGTGGAAAGCGATGCGGTGGATATCGGCACCGGATTTACCTCTCTGGTCAAGGCTGATAATCTGGGGCGCGAACTGGGACTGGACCATCTCTACATTAAAAACGACGGCCTCAATCCTACTTTCTCGTTCAAAGATAGGGTCGTCTCCGTAGCGATGACCAAAGCACGGGAATTCGGGTTTGACACCGTGGCCTGTGCTTCCACTGGCAACCTAGCGGCCAGTGTGGCCGCCCACGCCGCCAAAGCAAAGTTAAAGGCTTACGTCTTCGTACCAGCCAGTGTCGAGACCGGTAAACTGATAGGAGCAGCCATCTATAATCCAGTACTCATCACGGTTGATGGTAACTATGACGACGTCAACCGTCTCTGCCGACAGCTTGTCGAGAAATATAACTGGGGGTTCATTAATATCAACCTCAGGCCCTATTATGCCGAAGGGAGCAAGACTCTCAGCTACGAAGTGGCCGAGCAATTGGGCTGGCGGGCGCCTGATTGCGTGATAGCTCCAGCGGCTTCCGGACTACTCTTCACCCGGATTTGGAAGGGTCTTGATGAACTAGCGATGATGAGGTTAATAGAGCCGGTTAATACCCACATGTTTGTCTGCCAGGCTACCGGCTGCTCGCCTATTGTTAGTGCTTTTCAGGCCGGCTCCCTCCACGTAAACCCAGTAGAGCCGAGCACTATTGCCCAGTCGATAGCCATTGGTAACCCGGCCGACGGTTATTATGCGCTGAGAGTTGCCCGGCAATCCGGCGGCGGTGCCAGCGCCGTAACCGACGAGGAAGCCATTGCCGGAATGAAACTACTTTCCCAAACCGAAGGTATTTTTACCGAAGCCGTCGGTGGCGTGGTGATAGGCGCGTTAAAGAAACTGGTAGCTTCGAAAGTGATTAAGAAAAACGAGGTTACGGTAGCTTTCATTACCGGGGCGGGACCGAAAACGCAGGATATAGTAGCCGATACGGTTCAGCCTTTCAATATCCGGCCTACACTAGAATCACTTGAGGAAGTACTCAATGTGCCAGCTTAACCAATGAACTCTCAATATATTATATTATAATTCCAAGAAAGAAAAGGGAGGATACGATGGTCACAAGACAAGTAATGTTTACTTTCCCTTCGGAATTAGTCGAGGAGCCTTTAATTTACTACCTGGGACAAAAGTTCAATATAATCACCAGTATTCGCCGTGCCGATGTCTCGGAAAATAAAGGCTGGGTGGTCCTGGAATTAGAAGGGGAGGAAAAAGACATCGAGAGAGGTCTAGTCTGGATGGCCGGTAAAGGAGTGAGAGTCGACCCGGTCAGCGGCGACTTAGTGGAAGGGTAAAGCTCATGGATCAGAAGTAAATTATAATGAGGACGAAAAAATTTCTTATCGGTGGACTTATCGTATGCTTGGCTATAGGCTATCTAGGCTTTCTCGGCTTCCAGAGTTCGGCAACCTATTACTACTCCGTCAGTGAACTGACGGAGCAGGGAAGCACTATCTATGACGAGAATGTGCGGGTAAAAGGACAGGTAGCTCCCGGCTCAGTGGAACAGGGAACTACCGGTAACACCCTTAAATTCATCGTTATCGAAGGTGGAACCAGTCTGCCGGTTACCTATCAAGGAGTCGTCCCCGATACCTTCGGGATGGCCACCGAGATTGTCATCGAGGGTCAATTGAATTCCACCGGAACCTTCCAAGCACATACATTAATGCCGAAATGCCCTTCTAAATATGTACCCCAGCAGTAAAACTCAATTTAGGAATTAAGCCATGGCCGATATAGGTTACATTGCACTATGTTTGGCGCTAACCGCTTCCGTTTACTCGGCTATCGCCTACACGGTTGGCGCTAGGCGGAGAAACTGGCCACTGGTCACCAGCGCTAAAAACAGCCTGCTGGCTGTTTCCGGTCTGATCTCAATATCCATAGCCATTCTGGCCTATGCCCTAGTCACTCATAATTTCCAATTAGAATATGTTGCTTCTTATAGCAGTCGTGACATGCCACTGGCTTACCTCTTAAGTGCTCTATGGGCCGGCAACGATGGCTCTCTGCTGTTCTGGGCGTGGCTCCTCTCCATCTTTGCCGCCATCGTCATACTTCAGAAACGAAACATTGGCCAAGAGCTAGTACCTTATGCTTCTTCGGTCATCGCGGTCACCCTAGCTTTCTTCCTCGTCCTTTTACTCTTCATATCAACCCCTTTCCACAAACTCTCTTTTACCCCAGTGGATGGGACTGGACTTAACCCTTTGCTTGAGAATCCGGGGATGATATTGCATCCTCCAGCATTACTGGTGGGTTATGTCGGCTTTACCATACCTTTTGCCTTCGCTATGGCCGCCTTGCTTACCAAAAGACTGGGCGATGAATGGCTTATCATGATAAGAAGATGGGCACTACTAGCCTGGCTCTGCCTTGGAGTCGGCCTGATTATCGGCGCCTGGTGGGCCTACGTAGAACTGGGTTGGGGAGGTTACTGGGCTTGGGACCCAGTGGAGAACGCCGGCCTGTTACCCTGGCTGGTATCTACCGCCTTCCTGCACTCCATCATGATGCAAAGAAGACGGGGGATGCTCAAGGCCTGGAATATGGTACTGGTAATACTGACTTTCAGTCTGACGATATTCGGTACTTTTCTAACGCGTAGCGGCGTCCTCTCTTCAGTACACACTTTCTCCGAGTCTACCTTGGGACCTTTCTTTTTGACCTTCATTGGGGTCACCCTCTTTGGTTCATTGGGTCTGCTCTATTACCGCAGTGCAGATTTAAGAGATGAAGCGGAAATGGAGTCCTTTATCTCCCGAGAGAGCACTTTTCTACTGAATAATCTGCTTTTAATCGGGTCTACCTTCGCTATTTTCCTGGGGACGGTTTTTCCCGTTATCTCCGAGATGGTCCGTGGGGTCAAGATCACGGTCGGGCCGCCGTTCTTTAACCAGGTTAACGGACCTATTTTCCTAGCGCTTATTCTCCTCACCGGGATTTGTACCCTCACTGGCTGGCGACGGGTATCCATCAGGAACCTGACACGACATTTCCTCTGGCCTCTGCTGGCCGGACTGATTTTGGGAATAGTCATTTTCATTCTGGGAGTAAGAGAATGGTATGCCCTGATCGGCTTCCCCATATGCGGTTTCGTCCTCACCACTATCCTCTATGAGTGGTCTCGCGGGGTGAAAGTTCGCCACCAGATAAGAGCAGAGAATTATTTCAAAGCTTTCTGGTGCCTGATAACCACCAACAGACCACGCTATGGCGGCTATATCGTTCATATTGCGATTCTCCTCATGACCATCGGGATTGTTGGCTCTTCCCTCTATGACGTCGAACAAGAAGTTACCCTTAAACCGGGCGAAATGATGACGATTAAAAACTATACCCTCACTTACGAGAATCTGGACATCTACGAAACCGAAAATAGAGCGGTGGTTACGACTACTCTTTCCGTCAACAACCACGGGGAACTGGTCGGCAAACTAGTTCCAGAAAAATACTTTCACCGGAGCTACAAACAGCCGGTGACCGAAGTGGCCATCCGTACTACCCTCCGTGAAGACCTATATGTCATCTTACTGGGTTGGGATGAGGACAACACGGCTACTTTTAAAGTCCTGGTCAACCCACTGGTCAGTTGGATATGGATTGGAGGAGGCGTCTTTCTGCTTGGAGGCCTAATCGCTTGCTGGCCGGAACGGTAGAAGTTACCCATACCGAAACAACGTAAGCAAAGAAAGCCATGATATGAGTAGTCTTAAAATAAGGCCAGGTATCATCATACTGTTTATAGCTCTATTAGCTTTTTCTCCAGTTAAGGTTAAGGCTCAATCGATGACCGATGTATCCCGGCAACTCATCTGTCAATGTGGCTGTACACTGGTATTGAGTAATTGTACCCATCATGAATGTGGCTCTCGAGAGATAATAACTAACCTGCTAAATGAAAAACTTAACCAAGGCCAATCAGAGGCAGCTATAATTCAGTTTTTCGTTACCCAGTACGGAGAACAGGTGCTGTCAGCACCTCCTAAGAAGGGGTTTAATTTAGCCGCTTGGGTAACACCTTTTGCCGCGTTATTATTCGGGGTCGGGGTAGTCTATGTAACCCTAAAGAGATGGGTTCGGCGCGAAAAACAAAATCATTCCAGTGTCGTAATTGAGGAAGATGAAAGATACACGCGTCAGCTTGAAAAGGAACTGAAGGAGTTCAACGAAAGGAGTTTCCGGTGACCATTTTCATTGCCATAATACTGACCGTACTGACCTTTACCTTCATCGTCTATCCGTTAGTCAGGCCAAGACGGCACTCCACCGATTCCGCCCGAAATGAGCACTGGCAGGCATTACACTCCGAGCGGGATACCATCTATTCTATGCTCAAGGAGCTGGAGTTTGACTTCCAGTCAGGTATCCTGACCGAGGAAGATTACCGGGAACTAGAAACCAAATATAAGCGAAAAGGCATCTCTATTCTGAAAAGTATTGACTCTCTGGGGAAAAGTGCCGATATAGAGACGGAAATCGAAAAGCAGATCCTGGAGTTGCGCCGAGGTGAAGGGGAATTTTATCCGTAATGCGGAGCGAGTCACCAGACAAACGACCGCTTTTACTCCTACAGCAGCGGGCCGAGAAAAAGTTAGCACTACTCGCTCTAATGCAAAGAGAGAAGAATGGCCATGGATAATGGAGATACCGGCTCTACTTTCCAAGATCAGGTAATTGAAATTCAAGGTTTGACCAAGGCTTTCGGTCACCATCTCGCCTTGAGAGGGCTAGACCTTAAAATAAGACAAGGTGAGAAAGTCGCCATCCTCGGCCCCAATGGCGCCGGGAAAACGACCCTGATCAAGGTGTTGGCCACCATCATAAATATCACTTCCGGTAAGGTGCTGATTACCGGTCTGAACCCCAAAGATAACGCCGAAGAAATCCGACGCCAGATTGGCGTTATCACTCACCAGACTTTTCTTTATGGTAATCTCACGGCCAATGAAAACCTGGAATTTTATGGTCGGATGTATGATATACCCCAGCGTAAGAAACGAATCAATGAGGTGGCAGACATGGTGAGGATGACACCGCGCCTTTACGACCGGGTAAATACCCTCTCCCGGGGTATGCAGCAGAGGATAGCTATCGCTCGTGCCCTGCTGCATAAGCCGACCATACTGCTGCTGGATGAACCAGAAACGGGACTTGACCCGCAGGCCACCTCAATACTCTGGGAGATACTGAACGTCGAAAGAGAAGACAAACGCACCATTTTCCTGACTACTCATAGTCTCGAGCGAGTCCTTGAGATAAGCAACCGCCTGTTAATTTTAAACCAAGGGAAATTCGCCTATGAAGAGTCAGGGCAAACCCTTAGTCTCGCTGATTTAAAGCAAATCTACCAACACTACTCCGAGATTGAAGTATGAAGTTCTGGAATCAAGTTATCAGCATCACCTGGAAGGATACCTTTTCCGAGATACGTACCAGGGAGGTCATCTCTTCGGTCCTGGTTTTTACCCTACTGGTAATCGTGATTTTCAACTTCGCCTTTGGCGCCAACCAGGAGACATTGAGACTGGTCGCCCCGGGTATCCTGTGGGTTACCTTTACCTTTACTGGGGTACTGAGCCTTAATCGTGCCTTCATCCCGGAAAAAGAGCAAGGCTGTCTCGAAGGGCTAATGGCCTGCCCTATAAGCCGGGAGGCCATTTACGTCGGTAAGATGCTAGCTAGTCTACTCTTTATGCTGATTATCGAGGCAATAGCGTTACCGGTCTTCGCTTTTCTTTTTAACCTGCCGGTCCTCACATTACCGATGGTGACCATCACCATCCTAGCCACGATAGGTTTTGTCGCCGTCGGTACCCTTTTTTCCGCTCTGGCGATTAATACCAGAGCACGGGAGATGGTGCTTCCTATCCTTTTTCTTCCCGTGATGGTTCCGGTAATTATCAGTGCCGTGAACGCTTCCAAGATGGCCCTTTCCGGTAAGCCTTGGAATGAACTAGCCTCCTGGATCCAGATAATCGGCGTTTTCGATGTCATTTTTTTAGTGGTCTCATGTTTAATTTTCACCTACGCCATCGAAGAATAGAAAGGATAAAAAAGGAGGAGTGACGATGAAAATAACAATCCTACTTTGGATAAGCCTGGCACTGATGGTGACTGCCTTGTACCTTATCTTTGTTATCGCCCCCATCGAGAGGACCATGGGTATTGTGCAGAAAATCTTCTACCTCATGGTACCCATGGGCTGGCTAGCCTTACTGTCCTTCCTCGTTGTCTTTATTGGCAGTATTCTCTATCTGAAGAAAAGGAGCCTTCGATGGGACATTCTGTCTTACTCCTCGGCCGAGGTCGGAGTTATTTTCACCACCCTAGCACTGGTCACGGGCTCTATCTGGGCAAAGCCCGCCTGGGGGGTATGGTGGACCTGGGAACCGCGCCTGACCGCTACTCTGGTTCTCTGGTTAATTTACCTTACCTATTTCATGGTACGCTCTTTCGCCACGGAAGAGTCCCGTGGAGCCACCTTTGCCGCCATCGTCGGTATTATCGGCTTCATCGACATCCCCATTATCGTCCTGGCGACCACCCTCTGGCGGGGACTGCACCCCGGGGCCCTAATCTTCCAAGGCGGACTGGATCCGACGATGCTACTGACCTTGATTATTAGTCTACTTACCTTCTCTACTTTATATGCGCTTATCCTGATGCAGAGGATATCACTAAAAAATAATGAAGTTGAAATAAAAAGAATGAAGGAATTAAGCCAGCCGTTCAATTAAGGAGAAGAATGAAATGGAAAATGTCAGCTATGTTTTCGTCGCTTTCGCCATTGTCTGGGCTGTGGTCTTCGGGTACATCCTGCTGTTACTTAATCGGCAGAGAAGATTACAGCAGGAAATCGACTTACTAAAACAGAGGCTTGAGGACAGGAAGGGTGGAGACTAGAAATCCGGGATAGCCAAGATTATCAAACCTAGAAAGTCCGTATTTAAGTTCATCACCGTAGAACTAGGTGATGAACATAGCCGTCTCACCTAGTGGGCGGTAAGTTGTCTTTTCCGTACCTCAGGGTCGGTATAGTCCGGTAAGAGTATGGGGGCAATCCGGTCGGTAGCGATGCCAGCCTCTTCTAGTTCCTTATGATAAAACCGGACATGCTCTAGTGTCATCTGGCCGTCTCTGGCTTTATCCCTAGCATAGTTGGCGGCGTTCTTCCCGGCAATCCGGGCAAAAACCAAGACATCGAGCAAAGAGTTACCCACCAGCCGGTTCTCACCATGAACGCCGCCACTGACCTCGCCGGCCAAGAAAAGTCCGGGAACCGTAGTCTCGCTACGGTCGTTGAATTCCAGCCCTCCGTTCTGGTAGTGGAGAGTAGGATAAACCAGCATTGGTTCCCTAGAGATGTCAATGCCGAACCTTTTATACACGATATATTTGCCCGGGAAGTCTCTCTCGACCGTACCTTCACCTAATAATATATCTATCATAGGCGAATCCAGCCATACCCCCAGCTTTCCTGTACCGGTCGGGACTCCTTTACCTCTTTCCAAGCATTCCCTAATGATAGCCGCCGATTCCACATCCCTGGGCTCCTTTTCATTGACAAATTGCTCGCCGTTAATGTTCAGGACATTGGCCCCGGCCCCTCGGAACTTCTCGGTAACCAGGAGACCACCAACCTGCTCCGGAAACACGATACCTGTGGGATGATACTGGACGGTATGCAGGAACTTGAGCTGTAGTCCCGCCCGGTAACCCAGAACGATACCGTCCGCCGTAGCGCCATAATGATTGGTGGTCATATAACCTTGAACATGCAGCCGGCCACAACCACCGGTAGTAATGATGGTAGCTTTAGCCTTAACCAAGATATACTCTTCGGTCTCCAGATTATAAAGTAAGGCGCCGGCACAGTGACCATGCGCATTAAGGACCAGTTCCACCGCCGGAGAAAATTCCAACACGTTTATGTTTTGCCGATTACGTGCTTCGTCGCGGATGGTACGCATAATTTCGATGCCGGTAATATCCCCACAGAAATGAAGCCGCCGCCGGCTGGTACCGCCGCCGTGCAGAGAACGCAGTCTTCCGTCAGGAAACTTAGAGAACGCAACCCCCAGATTTTCCAGCCAGCTGAGTACCCCAGGGCCTTCGGTGACCAGGTTAGCCACCAATCCGGGTTCATTTTTAAAGTGCCCGCCGCCGATAGTATCCAAGTAATGAAGGCAAATAGAGTCCTTTTCCCGTTTGGTAGCTGATTGAATGCCTCCCTCGGCCATCATGGTATTGGCATCACCGTGGCGCAATTTAGTAGCCAGGATAACCTTGGCCCCATGTTCTTCGGCCAGCAGCGCCGCCGCTGTCCCGGCACCTCCACCGCCAACTATCAATACATCAGTCTCCATATCAACATTCGAAAGGTCAACCAAGTCCGGCGCTACCCGACTCCGGGCTTCCAGTAAGTCGGCAAACTCGTGGGCAATGCTATAGCCCTTACTAGCGCCAACTTTCAATTCCCGTCGTCCTTCTTCTTTATGATCCGGGTGAAACTTCTGCAGTATCGCTGCTCGTTCCTCCAGGGACATCAGAGGGAACTCTTCACCTTTTCTTTTCCGGGATAGCCTCTCTGACCGGGTTTTCTCCACCACGCTGATCAGTTTTTTGGGTTCTCCGGTGTACGGCATTTCTCCCCCTTTATAGATAGTCACAGTTGGCTGGCGTCCAGTCATCAGCAGCCATTTCCGGCTCTATTTCCCGCGAGTTATAACTGGTGATGAGTTGCCGGATATCACTTTTCATCAGTCCCCCGAGCATCTTTTGGCATTTTTCATCCTTGGCAGCGGTCATGGCTGCCGTCAGGTGAGGTGCCCTGGGAATGAGTTTACTCCCGTGGATTCTCCGTGCCAGCTGGGCAATATGATATTGAGGTAACTCTCCCATGCACCGGCTGACGCAAAGCCCGCACTGAATACAGCTGAAGGAAAGTCCAGCCGCCCTAGCGATAGCTCCTTGCTTTACCGCCGAGATGACATCCATCATCGGGATATCCATAGGACAAGCCTTAGTGCAGCTATTACAGGCGATACAGCGGAACACCTCGGGGTACAGTTTAAATATCTCCTCGGGCTCTACCGTAAGCTGTGCGAAGTCATAGTGGGCGCGGTTGGCCGGATAGAAGGGTATTTGGGTTAGGTACATATCCGGCTCCACGACCGTTTGACAGGCCAGCCCGACGTAAAGGTGATAGTCGCCGGGCTTACGATAGACGGTGGCGCACGCGCCACAGATACCTCCTCGGCATCCGCAGCCCCTGATGAACCGGTAGCCGGCATATTCCAGTGCCTTCATAATGGTCAGGGCATGAGGAACCTGATATCTCTTACCCATAACATATATCGGGATTAATTTTAACTTACCAGTTTCGGTCTTTTCCTTCAATCCGGTCTCCTGATTATCCTCAGCTTTCACGACAATCTCCTCTTACAAGTCATGGGAGGCCAGTAGGCTAGACGGGGAGATAAGATGCTTTCTCATCCAAGATGCAGCTTCGTCTATACCAACGGCCAACCCGATAAGTTCGGTAAAATAGAAAACAGGTAGTTTATTTTGCTTTCCATCAGCCTGTCGCATTTCCAGATTAGAGTGACACAATGGACAGGCGGTAACCATGGCTTGGGCCCCGGCTCGACACGCCATCTCGCTTATTTCGGCGACCAGTCGGCTGGCTATCTCTCTCCGGTTCAAGGACAAGCCTCCTCCACAACAATTCACCTTGCCCGACCAATCCTTAACCTCGGCGCCCAAGGCCGCCAGTAATTTATCCATTGACTGTGGATTTTCCGAGTCATCAAAGCCGACCACTTCCGGAGGCCTAACCAAGTAGCAACCGTAGTAGCTAACCAGTGGCAACGCCTCCAGTGGCCGGACCACTTTTTTCTTTAATTCTTCCAGACCGATATCATTATAGATTATGTCAAGTAGATGCCTCGTGTCATACCTTGCTTCATAGGGCATATCAATCAATCTTACCAGTTCCTCCCGGTTTTGGGAATTATCCCTTACTTCCCGACACGTACTTCTCATCTGGAGATAGCAGGCGGGACAGGCCACAGCCATGTCCAGACCGACTCTTTCGGCCAAGGCCAGGTTTCGGCCGGCTAAGGCTTGGGCTAGCTGGCGATTCGTACTGTGCCCCGAGGAAGCGCCGCAACAACTCCAGTCGGGTAATTCCTGCAGCTCTATTCCCAAGTGAGCGCAAACCGTCCTCACCGACCGGTCATACTCTCCCGCCGTTGCTTCCAAAGAACAGCCGGGGTAGTAAGCGTATTTCACGTCCACTCTCCTCTCGCTAGTGATTGGTCAATTCTCCGGAAAATAGCTCTTACGCCGGTCACGTCTTTCAAGCGCGGCGGCCGTAATTTCAGCTTACCTTGCCACAGTATCCGGAGACCTAGACCCAGATCACTGAAAAAATCCCTTGTCTTGAACTTGATTTGCAAAAGTAGGGACAGCTCATATTGTCTTCCCCAGCGCCTTATATTACTCAGGAAGGTATGGTGAAAGACGACAATATCTTTCCCTTTCTCCACGACCTTCTCCTGTAATGCCATGGCTCTTAAAGTGTCCATTACCCTCGGTATGGCCACGTCCTTAGGACAACGGGTGGCACATGTTTCACAGTTAGCGCAGATCCATATCGCGTCGCTAGTCAATACCTTCCGCCTGAGTCCCAGCTGCACCAGCCGGACTACCTGATGGGGAAGATAGTCCATGGTAAAAGCCACCGGGCAGTCCAGGCTACAGGTGAGACACTGATAGCAACGATCGATATTGGTGCCACTCGCTTCTTTTACTTTTGGCGAGAAACCAGTGTCGCCGATTACCGAAACGTTTTTAGCCACATACTGCATCTTATTAAGTCCCGATATTAGGTAACTCTTCTTCCCGGAAGGTGGTCAGAGGCAGTTCTTCCTCCAGACTCTTACCAGGGACATACTCAAAATCTTTTTGCACCTTATCTCCTACCAGTCGAAAGATGTCCGCCACCGGTATATTATTGGGGCAAGCCTCGGTACACAATCCACAGCCCACGCAGGAGATAACCATGTGATTCAACCGGGTCAGGTGGAAGAGGAGAGTATCGGTAGGCATTCGAAGAGCTCCCCGCCGCTGCGCCCAACCCAAGTATTTTTCCGCTTCGAATTGGAACACCGAAGAATCAAAGAAACATTCCTGGCAGTAGCACAGTGGGCAGGCCGTCTTACAATTATGGCAGTTGACACAGGTGGCCAGGGTGGCCATCAGTTTCTCCAAACCTCGGACATCCTTCCGGACCTGCGCAAAGAGTCGTTCTCTTCTCTCCGCCTTTTCGGAAACCATTTTAGTAATGGCCGCCTCTCGGTTCTCGGCATCACTTTTTTTCAGTCCCAGCTCCCCGATTATCCTCTCTCCGGCGACCGTACCAGCCTTAAGGAGAATACTATTATTCAAGTCCGTCCCCAGCAAACCGATAACCAGGTCAGCGTTCATCGGGACGGGATACTCACATATCTGACAGGCTTTTCTCAGGAGTGGGTCTTCCTTCCCTTCTTGGAATTTACGTAAGAAATCGCTAGCCGGAGATTTGACTTCCTGAGCGAACCGGCCATAATCACCTGCGGAGTAGGTCCCCAGACAGTCAATCCCGATGAGCAGCAGATTTTCCAGTGAGACCTGTTTTAGTTTCACCAGTTCGATGAGCGCCCTCATCTCACAGGGTCGCAGCACCACCCCTAACCTTTCGGCACTGGGAGAGGCTCTCGTTATCGCGGAGACCTGACGAGCGGAATTAAGCGGCATTATCGGTGCCAACGGATTGGCCATCTTAAGTTTGCTCGGGTCACTCACGATAGCCGGCACCACGTTACCTCCGGAAGGAAGTTCCAGAGGGACCAGCAAGACATCAATCAGTTTCTTCTGCCAGAGACTACCCAGGAAAACCCTAACGGCCTCCAGTATACCTCCATCCCCAACTGGCAATATGGCACTACTCGACATTACAGCTCCTCAAATCGACCAGTCTTTTTTCATCGGATTGGGTCCCAGTTTCTTAATCGCTTGGGTAAGTTCATTCATCGTCCGGGAAAATCTGGCCCCTTCCGCCGCACTAATCCACCTAACCCAGACTCGTTCTTCCTCTAATCCCACGGTGGCCAGAATTGTTTTCAGGATAGCCATACGCCGTCTGGCTTTATAGTTACCGGAGACGTAATGACAATCGCCCGGTGGACAGCCTCCTATAATCACACCATCCGCACCGCCGAGCAAGGCTCTCAACACGTACACCGGATCTACCGAACCGCTACACATGACCCGTATGGGGCGGATATTAGGTGGATACTGCATCCGAGATGTGCCCGCCAAATCAGCGGCGGCGGCGGTGCACCAGTTGCAGAAAAACCCCACGATAACGGGCTCGAATTGACCTACTTCAGCCAACGGTTAACCTCCTTATCATTAAAAAGCAGCGTCTATCAAGGAAAAAACTTGCCGGTCTTTAAATCCTATTAGTTTGACGGCGCCACCAGGACAGGCCACCACACAGGCTCCACAACCTCGGCATAACGCCCCTTGGACCACCACCTGACCACTCTCCACATCTTTCATCCTAGCGGTATAAGGGCAGACGGTGATACAAAGCTCACACTGGGAACATTGCCTCTGAATAGTTTCGGACACGGCTATCCCGGAGACCAGCGACCCCCTGGTAAGCAAAGATACGGCCCTCTGCGCCGCGGCCTGTGCTTGAGCGATGCTCTCTCCCATTCCTCGCGGAGAGTGGGCCAGTCCGCAAACATAAATCCCGTCGGTGAGAAAATCCACTGGACGGAACTTCATCTCCGCTTCCTGAAAAAAGCCGTCCTCATTCAAGTCCACACCTAGGGCCCGGGCCAGCGGGGTATTCTCTGGGGGTATTATCGCTGGACTCAAAACCACCAAGTCGGACTCCAGTACCAGTCGGCCGCCCAGAACAGGCTCGGCCACTTCAACCACCAACCTTTCCTCTTCCTGCCTTACTTCAGGCTTACCATCAAGTCCATAACGCACGAAGATTATCCCTTTTTCCCTGGCCTGGGTATAATACTCCTCTTGGAAACCATAGCTGGTCATGTCCCGATAGAGGACAGTCACCTCAATTTCAGGATTACCTTCTTTTAATCTCAAGGCGTTTTTCAGGGCCCAGGAGCAACAGAGGCGACTGCAATATGGCCTTTCTTTTTCCCGAGAACCTACGCACTGAATCATCACCACCGAACCCATATTTTTCAGGTCAAGCTCCGCCGAAAACAGTTTCCTTTCCAGTTCTCTTTGCGTTACTATATTCTTATTTTGGCCGTAAAGATACTCGGTGGGGCGGTATTCTTCCCCGCCACTGGCCACAATAATCGCGCCTACCTCCAGAAAGTAAAGAGACGACTTATTAGCCTTCAAGCTCACCACAAAGTTCCCGGCATAGCCTTCCGTCTTCACCAACTCTGTCTCTAGGACCACATGGATAAGCCGATTAGTCTTTACCTGATTTATGATGTCCTCTCGGAAAACCTGAGGATCATCTCCTTCTAGTGCATAGTATACTTGCTTCAGATTACCCCCCAGCCCAGCTGACTTCTCCACCAAGTGCACTTCGATTCCGTGGTGAGTAAGAGACAATGCCGCCATCAGTCCGGCTAGTCCACCACCGATAACTAGCGCCACGGGATGAATACTCATCGGAGGGACCGGCTCGGGTTCTAGGGCACGGACCAATTCCACCGCCATAGCCAGCAGGTTCTTTGCTTTATCCGTGGCGGCTTGCCGGTTATCCCGGTGTACCCAAGCGATGTGCTCCCTCAGATTAACTATTTGGGCGGAGGATGAATTAAACCCAAGTTTAGCCAGATGTATATTAAAATAATGAGAGCAGGCGCCAATCACCAGGCGGTTAACCTTATGTTTCCGTAGCTCCTGATCTACTTTCACCCAGACGTCATCATCACACAGAAAAGGTATCCGCATCACACAGGTGATATCAGGCAGCTGCCGGCTGGATTCCGCCAATTCTTCAAGGTCAAGCACCGACGAAATCTCCTGCCCACAATCGCACAGGAGAACACTTAACCGTGGAGTCTCTTCTTTTTCCGCAGCCGACTCCACCGTTTTCTCCGATAAGGTTGTCGATATCATCCGACGTTCCAGCCATCCGGAAGCTCGGTCAGCAGCAGCGCCGGCCTCCACCATAGTGTCGGCAATATCCTTAGGCGCCGAAGCGCTACCGCAAACATAGATACCTTCTCGGGTAGTATTAACTGGGGAGAAAAGCCCGCTCCGGCAGAAACCCCACCGGTTCAGCTCTACCCCCAATACTTGGCATAGCTCTTGAAATCGGGGGGGTGGGGTTTGTCCGACAGACAGTACCACCAGCTCAAATTGACGTTTGATCGATGCTTCATTTTCTTCAATGGTGGTGAGGACGAGATTCTTGGTGGGCGAGTCCTCCCGGATTACCGGGACACGGCCGCGAATGAACTTTATCCCTAATTCATCTCTAGCCCGCTGGTAGTAACGGTAGTGGTCCTTACCAAAAGCCCGGATGTCCATATAGAAGATATGGATATCAATTTCCGGGTTAGCCTGCTTGAGTAGGGTAGCCTCCTTCAATGCAAACATGCAGCAGACTGATGAGCAGTAATCTTTCCGATTGTCCCTAGAGCCGACGCACTGGAGGAAGGCGATTGACTTGGGAGTCCGGTTATCGGAAGGGCGAAGTAAATCTCCGTCGGTGGGACCGCCCGGGCTGATTATTCTTTCCAGTTCGATGCCGGTTAGTACGTTAGGATAGCGCTGGTAGCCGTACTGAGAAGCTAATGCCGGATCAAATTTCTCAAAGCCAGTTGCCAAGATAACCGCGCCCACCCGTAGCTGTTTTATCATTTCCATTTCTCTAAGGCGGATAGCCTGTGTCGGGCATTTCGCCACACAGGCGCCGCATTTAGTGCAGCTATCCCAGTCAACCGTGTAAACATAGGGGAGGATGCCAGGATGGACTGTATAGATTGCTTTGCGCGGTGACAGTCCTTCGTTAAATTCGCTAGCGGTCTCTACCGGACAGACCTCGGTGCAGAGTCCGCAGCTGATGCATAACTCAGGAATTACGCCAGCTGCCCGAGAGGTTACGCCAATCCGGAAATCTCCTGCCTGCCCGGCCACCTCTTTTACTTCGGTGAGCGGCATAAGCTCTATATCAGGATGGGTAAGACCGCGACGTAAGCAAAACCGGGACGAATTATCGGCAGAGAAAACAGGGAGCATCTGGCACAGCCCGCAATGGTTATCCGGGAACCACTTGTCCACCCGTATAAGAGTACCGCCGATGGCGGAGCTCCGGTCACAGAGGTAGACCTTAAATCCAGCTTCCGCCAGATCCAATGAGGCTTTCATTCCACCTACCCCAGCTCCGATAACCAGAACTGAATTCAGTTTGTCCATATTCACTACCTACACGTATTCGTCAATGGCCACGTTTATTATCTCGAAGAGCTGCCCGGGCGTCCAGTTTTTATGCTGCACCGCTTTGGATGGACAGGTCACGGCGCAAGCGCCACAGCCTTCGCAGACAGCCTCATTAACCAGCGCCACTTTACTCCTAGCGTCAAGCTCAATGGCTTTATAGGCACAAACGGCAACACATTGCCCGCAGCCATTACACACCTCTGCGTCAACTACAGCTACTGTGGGGGCATGGAGTAGCTCTTTTCTAGAGAAAAGTGAGAGAATTTTACTAGCAGCGCCACTGGCTGACGAGATGGTATCGGGAAGGTCTCTTGGCCACTGGGCGACGCCCGCCAAGTAAATCCCGGCGGTCAGGGTTTCCATCGGCCGGAGCTTGATATGCGCCTCGGTGATAAAGCCATAACTATCCGAGATAATGTTCAGTTTTCGGGCCAGGTCTTTGGCGCCAGGATTAGGCACTATGGCCGTCGCCAAGACGACCAAGTCAGCCGAGATTTCAACATCTTTTCCGGCCAAGGTATCCACCCCCCAGACTTTAAGGTATTCGCCGTCCCGGAATACGCGGGACACTTTTCCCCTGAGGTAAAGCACTTTTTCTTCGTCCATTACTCTCTGCACAAACTCTTCGTAGCCTTTGGCATCGGAGCGAATATCCATATAGAAAACGTACGCCTGCCCATCAGGAACCGCTTTTTTATAAAGCATGGCCTGTTTCGCAGTAGACATACAGCATACCCGTGAGCAATAGGCCACGCCGTGCTCGGGATCACGAGAGCCAACGCATTGAATAAAGACCACCTGTCGGGGCACTTTACCGTCGGAAGGTCTATTGATTTCACCGTTGGTGGAACTGGAGGAAGCCAGCAGCCTCTCAAATTGAAGTCCGTCAATTACATCCGCGTCGGAGGCATATTCATCAGTACCATCCCCTGGATACAGCTCATAGCCGGTAGCTACGATAATGGCGCCTACTTTTTCTTCCACTATAGTATCCGACTGCTGGAAATCAATAGCCTGAACCGGGCAAACATCCTGGCAGGCCCGGCAGCAGCCGCCGTTAAGATGGAGACAGGACTGGCGGTCAATTACCGGCCGTGGCGGGACGGCTTGAAGGAAGGGAAGATAGATGGCCCCTCTCGAGAAGAGACCTCGCTCAAACTCAGCAGGTACCGTGACAGGGCAGCTTCCCAAGCAAAGGCCGCAATAGTTACATTTTTCTCTATCGACAAAAGAAGTTTTCTGCCGGAGACTCACCTGAAAATTACCCACGTAGCCGGAAATTTCTTCCACCTCAGAATAAACATGAAGCCTGATATTAGGGTGCGCTGCCACTTTTTCCATCACAGGCACCACCAAGTCGGTAATGTTTTCCAGAGTAGGAAAAGTCCTTGATAGTTGAGTAGCATGGCCGCCAATGGTGGGGGTTTTTTCCACTAGGACTACCTCGTAGCCGCCATCGGCGATATCCATAGCCGCCTGCATACCGGCGATTCCGGCTCCGATAATAAGGACTTTTTTAGTCAGTGGAACGACCATAGGAGTTAAGGCTAAATTACGTCGCACTTTCTCAATAACCGTTTTGGTAATGGCTACCGCTTTTTTGGTCGCTGTTTCTTTATCGGCCAGATGAGGCCAACTGCACTGTTCCCTGATGTTAGCTATCTCACAATGATAGGGATTTAACCCTTCGGAAGTCACCAGATTACGGAAGGTATGTTCGTGTAACGAGGGTGAGCAGTTACTCATGACAACACCATCGAGATTCTTTTCCCGGATAGCCTTCCGGACTATCTCTTGCCCTGGATCGGAGCACATATAGATATAATGCTCAGCATGAGTCACCCCTGGGTAATTACTTATCTGCTCGATAACTTTCACCACATCCACCGAGCCGGCGATATTCAGCCCGCAATGACAGACGAAGACCCCGATTCTTTTACCTCTCATCTCGATCCCATTCTTCCTGGCACCGGTTCACTGGCGGAGAACAGAGCCAGAACCTTACTGGCCGCCCCGCTGGCCTGGGCGACTGAGTCAGGGATATCCCTGGGGCCTTGAGCCGTACCGGCAACATAGATGCCCGGCACTGATGTCTCCAAAGGATTCATTTTAGGGTGACTTTCGGTGATAAAGCCGTATTCATCAGTGACGATACCCAACCTTTGCGCCAGTTCTTGGCCCGCCGGGTTAGGCACCATCGCCAGTCCCAGTACCACTAAGTCGCCGGAAATATCAACGTTCTTCCCGGAAAGAGTATCCACCCCACTGACTTTAAGTTTTTCCCCATCACGGAATACGCGGGACACTCTTCCTCTCAGGTACAGAACGCCGGCCTCTTCCACCGCCCTTTGCACAAACTCCTCGTAGCCTTTTCCGGTGCTGCGGATATCCATATAGAAAACATACGCCTGGCCATCGGGAACGGCATGCTTGTAGAGCATGGCCATCTTGGCCAGATACATACAGCAGACCCTGGAGCAATAAGGCACACCATGTTCGGGATCGCGGGATCCCACGCAGGAAATAAAGACCACTTCTTTAGGTACTTTCCGGTCGGAAGGCCTTTCCACCACCCCGGCCGTAGAACCCCCAGGACAGAGGATTCTTTCAAATTGAATCCCTTCTAGGATATCAGGGTCCGGTTCAAACTCGGCAATTGCCTCTTTGGGGATAAGTTCAAAGCCGGTGGCCAGTACGATAGCGCCTACTTCCAGTTCCTCGTACCGTTCCCTCATCTCGTGGTGGATAACCTTTGGTTCACAAGCCTTCTCACAGAGGCGGCATTCGGAACAACCGGGACAAGCGAGGCATCTCTTAGCTTCTCTGATAGCGTCCCTTTCGTTTAACCCCAGGGCCACTTCTCGAAAATTACCCGCCCTCCGGGTGGGCGGGATTACCGGCATATCGGTCCTTTTCTGCTGGCGAATACCGGCCATATCCACTTTCAATGCACTTATCGTCAGTTCGGTATCTTCCCGACTTACCGTCAGATTTTCCCCACGCAAATACCGGTCAATGGAGATAGCGGCCCTCCGGCCGGCCGCTAGCGCATCGATTACCGCATTGGGACCAGTCACCACGTCCCCACCGGCGAAGATACCTTCGGTCGTGGTCTGAAGTGTCGTCTCATCGACTTCAAGTTGATTCCCGGGCTTCAATACCATTCCAGTTTCATCACCGAGAAAAGCTACGTCGGGGACCTGTCCGATGGCGGGAATTATCATGTCGGCTTCCAGAAAGAATTCCGAACCATCCACCGGAATGGGACGTCTTCTTCCATTCTCGTCAGGGGGACCCAGTTTAGTCTTGAGGCATTCTATGCCTCTGACTTTACCATTTTCACCCACGATTCTAACCGGGTCTGTCAGGTAACTGATTTTTATGCCTTCTCTCTCGGCCTCAATAACCTCACCAGGGATAGCCGGTATCTCTTCCCGAGAACGGCGATAAACTATGGATACTACTTTCGCCCCTAACCGATATGCCGTCCTCGCCGCATCGATGGCAGCATTACCACCCCCCACCACCACCACTCTTTCCCCTACCTCAAACTTACCATTCAGATTCACTTCTCTCAGAAAATCAATACCGTATTTCACCCCGGCCAAGTTCTCCCCTTCCACCCCCAGTTTCACACTGACATGGGCGCCAGTGGCAATAAATACGGCGTTGAACTCGTCTTTAAGAGTCGCTAGCGGCACTTGTTCCCCAATGGTGGTGTTAAACTTGATGGCTACCCCTATTTTCTGAATAAGGCTAATTTCCTTCTGCAAAGTATCTCGGGGCAGACGATATTCCGGGATACCGACCCACATCATCCCTCCGGCCGCGGGTAAAGTCTCAAAGATGGTCACTTGGTAGCCCGTTTTTCTGAGTTCATAGGCCGCCATAAGACCGGCCGGACCAGCGCCGATAATGGCAACTTTCTCTTCTATTTCCGAGGCTATAGTCAGGTCAATGGCCGGCTCTTTTTCCTGATCGGACACGAATCTTTTCAAATCATTAATGGCCAGAGGCATATCCATCTCTCTTCTGGTACATTGGCTTTCACAGGGACGAGTACATATCCGCCCGCAAATTCCAGGAAAAGGGGTTTTCTCCCGGACAAGATTCAAGGCCTCAGTGAATCTACCTTGGGAGATTAAGGAAACATACCCTTGGGCATTGACTTGCAGAGGACAGGCCGCCCGGCAGGGAGCAATCCCTCTCTTATCCACCGTAAAGACAGCGGGCACCGCCTGGCCGAAAGGTTTATAGATTGCTTTTTGTCTAACGATACCGCGTTCGAATTCGCTATATACTTCCACCGGACAGACATTAGCACATTCGCCACAGCCGGTACATTTTTCCCAATCGACATAAGAGGCTTTCCTTTTAACCTGAACGGTAAAGCGCCCTATCTGACCGGAAACCTGCGCCACTTCTGAGTAGGTCAGGAGCTTTATATTCGGGTGTTGTCCGATTTCCACCATCTTGGGGGTCAGGATACATTGCGGACAGTCTAGAGTCGGAAATACTTCCGCATATTGAATCATATGTCCGCCAATGCTGGGGCTTTTCTCCACCAGAAACACTTCATACCCGGCGTCAGCGATATCCAGAGCTGCCTGAATGCCGGCGACGCCGCCGCCAACCACCAGAGCTTTCCGGGTAACCGGCGTCGAAATGTAGTTCTCCACGATCTTAATTACCTTGACCCTTTCTTATCTTACGAATCAGACGAGTATTTTCTTGCTCACGAGGAGAGGGAGGGGATCAACGTAGTTCAGTTCAAGATGACATACCTTGGAATCAAGCGCTAGGGCAAGGGCCAGAAGTTGGCTAAAATAGAAGATAGGTAGTCCGGGGAAATCGCTATACTTCTGCTTCAACTCCTCTTGTCTCTGTCCCAGGTTGAAATAGCATAGAGGGCAGGTCAAAACCAAGGCCTCGGCACCCCTCCTCAGGGCAGAACTCAGTATGTCCCAAGCACGTTGGGTAACCGAATCGGGATTACTGATAATCTGAAAAGAGCCACAGCATTCGGTGCTGAAAGGAAAGTCCACCGCTTCGGCACCGATGGCTTCCAGCAGTTGATGAAGTATTGTTGGCCTTTCCATTCGGTCTATGGCTATCTCCTGGGGCCGCAGAAGAGTACAGCCGTAATATGGTGCCACCCGCAAATCATGCAAGGGAACCTTTACCTTGGCCGATATATTATCCCACCCGATATCGTCCCTGAGCACCTCCAAGAGATGGACTACCGCCACCTCACCATGATAGTCTTTTTCTTCTTCCATGAAATCGTTAAGTGTCCGCCGTTTAACCTCGTCCCGTTGTACCAGCTGGTTCGCTCTCTTCAGAGTGTTGTAACAGAAGGAGCACGAGGTACTTATTTTATCCGCCCCTTGCTCATGGGCCCGGATGAGATTACGCACCGGAGCCAGGTGGTGCACCAGATCGTCATCAGCCAGTGAATAAACTGCACCGCAGCAGTTCCAGCGCGGGATTTCCACCAGGTTAACGCCCAAGACAGCCATAGTCGCCACCGCCGCGTCTTCTAGACCTCTGGCCTTAGTTTTCAAGGTACATCCAGGGTAATAGCTTAAGTCCATGTCGTATCTCAGGCAGTGTGCTTCCGAAAGCTGCCCACCAGAGCTAGCTGAGGCATTGCACCCAGCGCGTCCGGCGGGATATTAGCCGCGGTGACATAGCTGATATCCTTCCTCAGGGAGAGGAGCCTTATTGCCTCCATCAGCCGTCCCAAGTCGACTCCTCGCGGGCAACGGACGGAACAAGTAAGACAGGAGGCGCAAATCCATGGGGTTTTGGCGCTGGCGATATCCTCTTCTACACCCAGCTGTACCAGTCGGATAATCTGGTTGGGCAGCCAGTCCATGGCAAAAGCCATGGGACAGCCTGCCGAACACTTACCGCACTGGTTACAAGAAAGAACGCTCTCTCCACTGATTTCCGCCACCTTTTTAACAAAATCACTTTGGATCGTCTGCCCGGATATCTCGATTCTCATTCTCTAAAATTTTAGCAAAACACGCCCGAAAGTGCAAACCAGGCGGCCAGACCGGAGGGTTACCTTGTGCCCCGCTTTGTATTGAGATATAGCACTAATCGTGCTCCTATGAACAAGGTCGAAATTTATCGAGGGTGGTACAAGAAATACGGCATTTGTATCGCCTTCTACCTCAAAGCAGTTCTGAAAGCCGGACAAAGTGAACATTTTACGCCCGGGGAAATCCGCGCCGGTACTGGCAAAATCCATCCCTATGTTATAAAATCTCAAAGGTTAATATCTGGAGAAGCTTTTATGGGACGATACGAGCTGAAAAGCATACTTCCGGCGGGAAATTACTATTTCTCCGGAGATGAAGCCGTGGCCGAGGCGGTGAAACTGACCAATACCGGTCCGGACGTCGTCCTCATCTGCGTACGAGAAGGAAAGGTTTTAAATCAGGTGACCCGGTGGCGGTCTCCTTGGGCTTGATGGCCCGCAAGTTGGTGGATGTCAAGCCGCTCATCCCCGAGATTATGCCGTTGGAAGACGCCCAAAGGGGTTTTGACTCGATACGAAGCGGACAAAACCTAGGCGTCCTATTGAAACCGTAGAAACCGGACAAAAGGGAGGCAATCACGCCTTAAGACACGCCTTCGGTAATATTATCGAGGTATCACCATTATGAAACAGAATCAATGTCAGATTTTAATCGTGGGTGCCGGTATCAGCGGACTGCCCATCGCCCGCCAGTCTGTTAGCCAGGGAATAAAAGATATTTTGATCCTAGAGAAGGACTATACCTTGGGATTACATTCCAGTGGCCGGAACAGCGGCGTCCTCCACGCTGGTATGTACTACACCCCAGAAACGTTAAAAGCGAAGTTCTGCGTCCAAGGGAACCGCCTGATGAAGAAGTTTTGCCGAGAAAAAGGACTGACTCTAAATGAGACCGGTAAGGTAATTCTAGCGGGCAGTCCCTCGGAAGTAGAATCGCTGTACGAATTAAAACGCCGCGCCGACCTATGTGGTGCCTGTACCTCACTGATTAACCGCAAAAAGCTACTGGAGATTGAACCGCACGCCGCCGCCGGTACCGAAGCTCTTTTCTCCCCGGACACGGCCGTTATCAAACCCATTGAAGTAATCAGGGCATTAGAGGCGGAACTGGTACAATCCTCCAAGGTAACCATTAGCTATGGAACTGTTTTCCAGGGTCTATCCGGTGATAACCAAGCACAGACTTCCAGCGGCGTGATACGCTTTGAAAAGTTCATCAATACCGCTGGTTCCTACGCTGACCAAGTGGCCAACCGTTTCGGTTTAGGCCGGGAATACAAAATCCTCCCTTTCAAGGGAACTTACAAAAAACTAACTGCAAACCGAACCTCTCTCGTTCGAGGCAACATTTATCCCGTCCCGAACCTGAGAACACCTTTCCTGGGAATCCATCTGACCAGGACGGCCGACGATGAAATTCTGGTAGGTCCGACGGCCATACCAGCCTTCGGTCGGGAAAACTACCACACCTTTGAAGGGTGGGGGCTGGAGACGATTGCCATTCTTCTCCGAGATTCGGTGCTAATGTTGCGGAATCCCACCTTCCGTCAGGTCGCCATGACCGAGCCGAAGAAATACCTGAAATGGTTCGTCCTGAAGGAAGCGAAAAAACTGGTTCCGGAACTACGCCTTAATGATCTGACTGAGACCGAGCACGCGGGAATTCGCCCTCAACTCATACACTGGCCCACCAAGAAACTCGTCATGGACTACGTCGTCCTCCAGAGCCACAATTCTCTCCACGTTTTAAACCCCGTCTCACCGGCTTTTACTTCCTCCATGGCCTTTGCCGAAGACGTGGTGGGCCGGTTCCTAGGGTAGTCCTCTTATCCCTTATCACCAACTTCCAGACCCACGCGGAACGCCCCGGCCATGATCTGGCCAAAAGCGCGATACTGACGAGTCGGCTCGACCACGTACAGAAACGGCTTGATTTTATCAATATCCGGCTTACCGTCAATAAGACAGGTTTCCGAAACGTAGGTTTCTTCAATACGGCCGATAAAAAGGGAATGGCTACCTAGGCTCAAGGTGTACATCACCCGACACTCCAGATTGACCGGACACTGCTCAATCAGAGGCGCATTACCCAATTTCCCATAAAACACCTTGAATTGACAGGCTTCTGTTTTATTGACTTTAGAGCCGGATTTAATGCCGCAGTAGTCCGTTTCTTTCAGTAGATCAACGGAAGGTATGTTCACGGAAAATGTCAGGTTCTGGCTGACACCTTTATGGGTATAGCGCCCGGGCCGTATCGCCACTGAAATCATCGGGGGTTCACTATTAGCCACACCTCCCCACGCCGCGGTCATAAAGTTCGGCCGGCCAGCAACATCCGCCCCGACCAGTAAGGTCGGTGTGGGATAAACCAGTGTGGCCGGACCCATTAAAACTTTGCTCATCTTTCTCCTCCTGTAAACTCTATTGGCCTTAAGCTCTGAAAACCGGAAAAAACCACCAGTTACCCGGTTCAATCTATTAACCTCCGATATTTTAGTAAGGAGGAGAAAATAAAGAAAAGAATGGTTTTCGCCCTAGTGATGGTAGTGGTACTGATCACCTAATTCAACCTTCGAAACCTAGCCATCAAGGGCTGAGTCAATGATGAAACGAAGCAGGCCAGCAATACGAGCCTCATAGTTTTCAACATCGGAAAGCTTATCAGTTACACCAGCGTCTTCGGGACCTTACAACCTGTGGACGTAATCTAAATCTCAACACCAAAAAGAGGGACCTACCTGGTTAAAGTGGTCGATGTCATAGAGATCAAGATTGAAAGTAGAGGGATTATCAGGAGCCGACTGGTCGTCCCGAAATAGATAAAACGTCAGAACTTACCGGCCAGTTTTTGATAGGTCTCGGCCAGAGCTTCGGGCAGTACCCTTGTTTCCCCCAGTACTGGCATAAAGTTAGCGTCACCTTACCGTCGGGGCACAATATGGGTATGGACATGACCATCTATGCCGGCTCCGGCCACCTTTCCCAGATTTATACCGATATTGAAGCCCTCGGAGTTGAACGCCTGCCGAAGTACTTTAGTACTCCGGCTAACTAGTGCGAAATGTTCGTTACGTTCTTTCTCGGTCAAATTTTTCAAGTTAGCAATATGTTTGTAAGGGAAAATCACCAGGTGACCGGGATTATAAGGATAGCTATTCAAAATGATGGCGTTTTCGACGTCGCGATATAAGATATAATTTGAGATATCCTCGTCTTGCTTGAGTATTTCGCACAGAATACACCCGTCAGACTTCTTCTTCCGGATATACTCTATCCGCCATGGTGCCCAGATTCGCTCCATATCGCTCTCCTTGTCGGTCTCGACCTCTGGTGCTATTTTATACGGCGGGATACCGGGCGTCAACTCTATTGACCGTTACCTTTGCGATACAGTAAGCTACATAGCATAGACAATATTTTTGCGAGGTAAGAGGGAATGACAATAGTAGTCGAAGACGATACTATCCGGATAGAGAAGCTTCAACTGGGGTTTTTAGGCACTAACGCCTATATTCTGACCTGCCAGAAGACTAAAGACAGCGTACTGGTAGACGCCCCGGCCAAAGCCGATAAAATTATGGAAAGACTACAAAGCACCAACCCGAAATATATACTATTGACGCACAATCATATGGACCACACTGGCGCGCTCCAAGCGCTGCGGGACCGGCTGGGTTTACCTTTGGCCACCCACCACGCCGACACCGGAGCCTTGAGCCCGCCACCGGAAATCCGGTTAAAGAACGGAGACGTGGTATCGTTCGGAGATATCAGGCTTGAGGTGCGGCACACACCGGGTCACACTCCCGGCAGCCTGTGCTTCAAAACCGAAAAATACTTAATATCGGGAGACACCATTTTCCCTGGCGGTCCGGGCAAAACGGGAACACCGGACGACTTTACACAGATAATCAAATCAATCACCGGCCAGATTTTTACCTTAGATGGCGATACTCAAATATACCCCGGCCACGGTAATCCGACTACAGTAAAAAAAGAGAAAGAGACGTTTGCCGCCTTTTCCTCACGGCCACATGACTCCAATCTCTACGGGGACGTGCTCTGGCTTTCTTCCTGAATATCAGAGAAGCCTTATCAGGCTATTTCCACCCGCTGAAAAGCCTCAGCCAGTTCAAAGTCTTCTCCTTCTGCCCTGTCCTTAGCCCACTGCCTCAACCTTTCTTCCAAGTCCGGGAACCGGTTATCTCCTACCTGACTTGTATGGCAACGCAGCGCAGCCACCTTGATATTAAAAGTATCAGTGATATCGGAGCGATGATTGATATTCTCCAGCATTGTCCAGAGCCAAATTTCTTTAACCTTATGTGGAGGTAAGCCCTCCGTCAGCATATCCGGATAGGCAAGATGGTCGCGGGCATAGGGGAAAACGGCGTCCAGCACCACCTGACCGGTAATACGATGATCCCGATGCCCGATATAACGTCGGTAAGGGTCAGCCGTCACCATTATTTCCGGACGGTACTTCCTTATCAAGCGTACGATTTCCTTCCGAAATTCTGGTGTGTCTTCCAACTCTTGGTCAGCATGTCTCAGAAAAACAACCTCGGCCACTCCCAACAAATTAGCCGCCGCCAGTTGTTCTTGTTCTCGAATCTTCGCCAGTCTTTCTGACTTCATATTAACATCGCTGGTGCCTTTATCACCGTTAGTGCAAACCACGTAGATCACCCTCTTCCCCTCCTTTACCCAGTGAACCACCGTGCCAGCCACGCCGAATTCGGCGTCGTCCGGGTGCGGAGTAACCACCAGTACGTGAGCTTTTTTTACCGCCATACGAATTTCCTTAACCTAATCTAGACTATTAATACGATTGTATAACATCAGGTTAATTGTTACAATCTTAATGTCACGGATATTGTAATGAATGACAACAAGCGCTACATCATTAGGAATTATCGCCCGCTGGATCTAACAGATTACGCCCATTTAAAAATCGCCGCCGTGAAACTACATCCCGGAGGCGGTGATTACTCGCTCGAAGATATTAAAGAAAACATGGGACGGCCAAATTATTCCCCAGAACGAGACCTGTTTGTTATTGAAACCGCCAGGGAAATCGCTGGTTTCATAGATATCACTCCAGAGCTTAAAATCGGGTGTGTCGTTCTCGATTGCTTAGTGCTGCCGGATTACCGTAGACATGGCCTGAGCCGAGAACTACTTGAGTACGCCCTGTACCGGGCCAGAGAATTAAAAGCAAAGATAGCCCGGGTAAACATCGGGCAGGACAACACCAGCGCCCGAAAGGTACTACCTAGGTTAGGATTCCGGATGGTCCGCCGGTTTCTGGAGCTGAGGCGTCAAATAGATGATATTGGTCCGCCGGAGGTGACGCAAAACACATTCATTTGCCGTCATCTGTCACACGGAGAAACAGAAACGCTTACCCATCTTCAAAACCGCTGTTTTACTGGTTACTGGGGATACAACCCCAACACGGCCGAAGAAATCGCCTATTATATCAAAATGAGCCACGGCTCACCGGAAGACGTAATCTTAGTTCGCGCTGCTGATAAACCCGTCGGCTACTGCTGGACAACGGTAAATCGCGAAGTGGAAACCGCCAAAGGTAAGAGAAAAGGATGTATCTACATGCTTGGCACCGACCCGGACTACCGAGGTCTGGGAATCGGCCGGATAGCTCTCCTGTCAGGACTAGCCTACCTAAAAAGAAAAGGAAGACGTATCGTTAAAATAACCGTGGACAGCGAGAACGAAACAGCCCGCGCTCTTTATAAATCCGTTGACTTCAAAAAATGGTCGAGTAGCCTGTGGTACGAGAAGGCGATAGACTAGTGCCCTTATCTCAAATGACTCGCCCGTAAAGTTTCGCATTCCCTAGCCAGTCTCACCGCGATCTTCGACCAACTAAATCTAGTGACGGTAGCCCGCCGGGCGTTAACTGATTTGGCATCGCCATTTGACCGGGAAAGAAGTCGGGCTATCTTTTCCGACAGAGTGCTCGGAGTGTTATCCATCACGACATACCCATCTCTCCCTTGGCGAATGATATTTTCGGCGTACCCCACTTTCGTGGTGACCACTGGTGTTCCACAGGCCAGTGCTTCCATAGCCACCAGCCCGAAACTTTCGTAATAGGAGGGTACCACACAAACATCGGCCGCCCCGTAATAGAAGGGGAGCTCCGACTGTTTTATCAGGCCCAAGAAGAAAACTAACCCTTGTATCTGAAGTTCCCGGGACAGCTGTTTCAGACGGTTGATTTCACACTGGTTGTTTTCATCACCGCCGATGACTAGCAGTCGGATACCTGGTTTATTTTTCAGATAGGTCATTGCCTTCAGTAGTTTATCTAATCCTTTCAACGGTTCAATCCGACCCACGTATAAAATGTTCTTCCCATCACCATCAAAGCCAAGCTGTCTTCTTACTTCCTTTCTATCTACAGGCCGAAACAGCTCCAGATTAACACCACAAGGAATAACGTGGACCGCCTCCGGTGAAGCGCCGTAGTGCCCGATAAGGTCACTTTTTTCTTTCTCTGTAGCGGCAATGATACGCTGACAATCCTTAACTAATTCCCGTTCGGTCTCAATGCGAAGTTCCGGCTCAATCTCACCAATCCCGATGGTATTTTTCACCACGCCTAGGGTATGGAACATTATCAGGTGAGGCACATCCCACCATTGACACAATTGTCTTCCCACGAGGCCTGAGAGCCAGTAATGACTGTAGACCAGGTCGTACCGGAACTGGGTCCGCTGCCGGAAATTTTCCAGCTCCCGGGTAAATTCGGGCAGATGGGCATAGACGGCCAGCTTATGTATCTCGCCGCCCTTTCCTGCCTTGAGATGCATCAGACGAACATTCCGGCCCAGTTCGTATATCTGTCTATCTTCCGAGTCGTGGACACGAGTATAAATGTCCACCAGATGTCCTGATTTCCCAAGTTCGCGGGCCAGCTCCAGGACATAAACGCTCATGCCACCTGTATCCTTCGTTCCCAACCTTCCCACCGGACAACTATGGACACTCAGCATGGCGATTCTCATCTGCCCGCCAGTAATCGGATTCATCTTTTTTTAACTCTAGCTCTCTTCACTTGATAACTATCCGACAGCTGGACAACCGGACTTCGCGGCCGCCCAGCTGGTATTTATATGCTTCCGCCCCTCTCAGAAAGTCCCATCTTTTTATACCTCTCTCGATACTCTCCTTAATACCGAAGACTTTAGAAAGCACGCCCACGCTTAATGAGTTATATTTCGGTTCATAGGCACTATTATACAGATACAGCACACCGTCGTCTTCAAAACTCATCGTCATCGCCACGGGTAGCGTGTTCAGTTCCAGGATTCCGAACCTCAGCCGTCCGATTTCCGCCATAGCCTTAGCCAGTGCCCGGAAAAACGACTTCATCCTTACCGTCATAAAGTTAGCCTTTACCTCATGGCCCAGCGTAAAAAGCCTCAAAAATTCGTTCATATAGCCTCCGACCTCTTTCTCATTAACCGAAACGCAGCGGTAAGCGACATCATTCGCCTCGTCCAGTCGCCTCATCTTACGCCTCACCTCATGCCGTTGCTTTTTGGTCAACAAGGCCAAGTACTCCTCCCAAGTGACCGGCAGATCTACCTCCAGGGAAACCGCTTCCTCGCGGCAGTGAACCTCATATCCTCGCTCTTGAGCAATAGCCCCCAGATGAGTTAGCGCCGTGGCATCAGGCCGCAGCGAATTTAAATCCAAGCAGCTAATGCCCTTCCGCCCTAGATCATCGAACAGAACATTAAAAAAAGCAGCCTCACTCCCCGGAGAGACTATAAAATCCAGATAATCGCAAACGTCAGTGCTGCCGATAAAGCCAGCCTCTTTCTCCTTTATCTGAAGCGGGGCGATACCGATAATCTCTTTTCCTTGCCGGGCTACGGACAGATAAAGCTCCGTCCTGGGATGAAACTCCCGCCACCAGACCGCCAACCAAGGAGGCAGCACAAAGATTGAGCCCCACTTCAAGTGATGGTTTGAGCCCGTCAAATATAAAGCGAGGCTATCAAAGCTCTCCTGCGTAACGGTACAACTCATATTTATTCAATAGTGTAGCACCATATAATATTTGAAATCAACGGCGTTTACTCTTATCACCCCAGCTGCGATAAGACCATCTCCTCTTATTTCTCTTTTAACCGATACAGCTCTTTCAGCCGCCACAGGTACTCTCTATTTCTCTTCTCTACCTAAAAGTTGGCTTTATGTTCACTATATGATATAATTTAGTCTGAGTTTAAGTAAAAGGACATTACTGTGAATACTAAACCCATTACCGACCTTAAAACCTTCATCAAAAACGTAAACAAAAAAGACAAGCCCAACGGTAATAAACCTCAGTTTGCCTGGATGAAACGCAAAGGTAAATAACGCGCGTAATTATATACCCGTCACCTTCGGCTACCGACTACCGTATCAAACGGGTGACTCTTACCGATAAAATCAGGCAAGTAGCTCTCGGCGGCTCCCATTTCCTGTACCCACCCGTTTTCCATCTCCAGTTCTTCCAGTAATGCCATCACTTCTGCATACTCTGACGACAAGATTTGCCTGGCAAGAAGGGGAATACGCCTAGCCCGGTGAGCGGGATAATACTGGGACATGATACTGACGGCAACCGCAGGTGAAACCTCACTCACCAGCCAGTTGAGTGAGTCCCGGCTGCCTGCCAGCCGGTTGGGCAGAATAAGGTGGCGCACTATCAATCCCTTCCAGGCAATACCTTCGTCATCCACCACCAGGTCACCGACCTACCAATACATCTCTTGAATCGCGGCGCGGGCTTATGACACGTAATCGGAAACCCGGGAAAATCTCTGGCCCCATTTATCGGAGGCATATCTCAAATCGGCCAGGTAAACACCGATAACGCCTTTAAGCTCACGTAGAGATTTAATGGAGTCGTAGCTGTTGGTATTATAGACTAGTGGCAAATGAAGTCCCATCGGCACCGCCGTCAGCAATGCCCGTACCAACTGCGGAATAAAATGAGAAGGCGAAACGAAATTAATGTTATGACAGCAGAGTTCATTCTGGAGGTAAAGCATACGCTCCGCCATGGCCTGAGGATCAATTTCTTTAGTCCGTTGGCTTTTCCCGTCCTGGCTTATCTGGTAGTTCTGGCAATAAACACACCGCAGATTACAGTTACCAAAGAAGACCGTCCCCGACCCATTGGTCCCGGAGACGACCGGTTCCTCTCCGTAATGTACACAAGCCACCGGGACTATGGGCCGATGCGTACAACGGCAAAATCCTAACTCACCTTCCCGCCGGTTAGCGCCACATTCCCTCGGGCAGATATCACACGAACGTAGACGCCGTTCCAGTCGCTCTATCCGGCGCGCCAGCTCTCCTGACCAGTACAGAGCTACATATTCAGGCTCCACAGTTCCTACCATCGGTTTTTTTACCTTCTTGACTACAGACTTTGCGCCTGACGGTAAGGACAAGCTTGTTTAATCCCAAAACCTCAACATCCTCACCGACCGATATGTCCCCGGCCATCGACTTCGCCTGCCAGTATTCCCCAGTCACACGAACAACACCCGTCAGCGTTAACGGCTCTACCACCTCACCTTCCAAGCCAATCATTCCCTCCGGACCGGTGACTTTTTTCATATGGAAGCTAGGTACGACCACCTTATGGGCGACGAAGGCGAAAGCGCCCAGCACCAGTGCTCCGAAAATCGCCACCCACAGAGGCACTCTTATCTGTAAAAACCACAGGATGGCTAGCACCAGGACTACGGCGGCTAATTCGTCCAGTAACAATACCAGAATGATAAGCCAGTCTTTAAAAGTCCTTTTCATACGCGTCTTAATTACTTCCTGAAATGGATAACTTTATATTAAGTCTATATCAATCGGCCATACTGTTTAGGGCTCAAATTGCCAAGCGCACCAGCACTGCATCGTATGGGCACATGGAGGGCAGGACAAACGGTTCATCTTAGTCCCGAAGTCAACCACCTCAGCATAGGAAGTAAAATTTACGTGTCCCCTTGTTTCTCTATCTTTGCCCAAGTGTCCCTTAACGGCACCGACCGATTGAATACCATTTTCCCGGTAGATGAATCCGTATCAACACAGAAATAGCCCTGCCTCTCAAATTGATACCAATCTCCAGGAGTTGCGCCGGCAAGACCAGGTTCAACACGACACGACGTTAATATCTCCAAGGAATCGGGGTTCAAATAGTCCTTAAAATCAGCCTTCTTCTCAACATCAGTGTGGGTCAGTCTGTTTACCACAATCCCAGTAGCCGTTGGATCTTCCTTACTGAACAAATGCTCGTACAGGCGTACTTCAGCTTCGAGGGCATGCTCGGCCGAAACCCAGTGCAAAGTTGCCCTGACCTTCCGGCCACCCGCGGAGTCACCACCTCGTGTGGCTGGGTCATAAGTACAGCGGAGCTCAATCACTTCTCCGCTCTGTTCATCCCTGACCACATCAACACAGGTAATGAAGTACGCGTACCTCAGCCGCACCTCACGACCCAGCGCCAGACGAAAGAACTTTTTCGGTGGTTCTTCACGAAAATCATCTCGCTCGATATACAGCACGCGTGAAAATGGTATCTTTCGTGTCCCCATACCGAGATCCTCAGGATTATTCACCGCATCCATTTCTTCCACCTGATCTTCAGGATAGTTCTCAATAACCACCCGTAGCGGGCGCAGCACTGCCATAACACGTTGAACCCGCCTGTTTAAATCCTCGCGTAGGTTATGCTCAAGCAAAGCAATATCGATGGTACTACCGGTCTTCGCCACGCCAATGCATCGAGAAAAGTTACGAATGGAATCTGGTGTATAGCCGCGCCGGCGCAAACCCGATATCGTCGGCAGTCGTGGGTCGTCCCATCCACTCACATACTCTCCCTGTACCAGTTCCAGAAGCATGCGCTTGCTCATCACGGTGTAGGTAAGGTTCAGTCGGGCAAATTCGATTTGCCGAGGATGATAAACGCCCAGCTCGTCTAGAAACCAGTCATATAGTGGACGATGGTCTTCAAATTCCAGTGTACAGATGGAATGGGTAATCCTTTCGATGGAATCCCCAAGGCCATGAGCCCAGTCGTACATCGGGTATATGCACCATTTATCGCCTGTGCGAGGGTGCTCGGCATGCAGGATACGATACATGACCGGATCACGCATATTTAAATTACGGGAAGCCATGTCAATCTTCGCGCGGAGCACACGTGAACCATCCGGGAATTCACCGGCCCGCATACGCCTGATCAAATCGAGGTTTCCCTCAATGGAACGGTCTCGATACGGGCTCNGTNTGCCNGGNTCNGTCAAGGTNCCNCGNTAGNCTCTNATTTCCTCNNCGCTNAGNTCATCNACNTANGCTTTACCAGCCNNNANNANCTGCANNNCNTATTCNTACATTTGCTCAAAGTAGTCCGAGGCATAGTACAATCGATTCTTCCAGTCAAATCCCAACCAGCGAACATCTTCGATGATTGAGTCGATATATTCCTTATCCTCCTTTATGGGATTAGTATCATCGAACCGCAGATTACAAAGGCCATTGAACTTGGCGGCGATACCGAAATTGAGGCAGAGAGACTTAGCGTGCCCTATATGCAGATAACCGTTCGGCTCCGGAGGGAACCGGGTATGAACCCGACCACCATACTTATTTGTTCGGAGGTCATTCTTAATAATGTCCGAGATGAAATCGCGGTATGGTTCAAAATTACTTATAGTCATATTCGCGGAATCTTTCTGTTGATTTTTACCCCATCTTTCTCAGTGCAACCTCGAGCCTCTGCAAACATCTGTCTTTACCCAGCACGGCCATCGTCTCAAAGAGAGGAGGCGCAGCAGCACGACCAGTAGCAGCTACCCGAAGCGAGCTGAAAAGCTGCCCCGACTTAAGCCCTAGTTTCTCAGCCAAGAGTCGAAGCATATCTTCCAGTAAATCACGGTCAAAGCTCTCCAGTAGAGTCAGCTTTTCCTGAGCGGCTTTCAGTGCCTTAAGTGTAGTTTCTGTTGTCATCTTCTTACCTATCAGTAACGATGCGTCGTATTCCAGTTCATCGAGAAAGAAAAAGTCAGCGTATATCGCCGCTTCGGCTAGCGTGTTTATCCGTTCNCGAATCAATGGTACAATTCGGCTCACGTATTCTTCAGGAACAGGCCGTTTCACCTTTTTGGGTAAGCCACTCTCCAAAAACGGCATAATTTTCTTCGATAGCTCTTTATGGCTCAACTCCCGCAGGAAAACCCCGTTCATCCAGTCAAGTTTTCCCTGATTAAAAATGGCCGCCGTTTTGCTAACGCGCTCCAGCGAGAAATACTCCATCAGTTCATCTCTGGAGATGATGTCCGTTTTATCGTCTAATGACCAACCGAGTAAGGCGAGGAAGCTCAACATTGCTTCCGGCAGGTAGCCTTGCTTTTGATACTCGATAATGGACACCGCTCCGTGCCGCTTGCTCATCTTGGCGCGGTCAGGACCCAAAATCATGGGTAGGTGGGCCATCTGAGGTAATTCGTAGCGTAGGGCTTGGTAAAGAAGTTTGTGGCGAGGGACACTGGAAAGCCACTCCTCGGCTCGGATGACGTGACTGATTTCCATCAGGTGGTCGTCAACGACATTAGCCAGGTGATAGGTAGGGTAACCGTCTGATTTCAGCAGCACAAAATCATCCAGCTGATTGTTTTCAAAGACAACGGTGCCGCGGATAATATCAGCAAAAGAGGTTTGTCCTTGGAGTGGCATCTGGAAACGGATCACCGGGGTAACGCCTTCCGATTTCTTCTGTACTATCTCGGCGCCACTCAGGTCGCGGCAGCGCCGGTCATAGCCTAGCGACTGCTTACTCCTAGACTGTTCTGCCCTCATCTCGACAAGACGTTGGGGAGAACAGTAGCAATAGTAGGCATACCCTTGCGCCACTAGGCGTTCGGCTGCCTCGCGGTATAACTCCAGACGTTGCGACTGTAAGTAGGGGCCGTAGTCACCCTCCATCTCCGGCCCCTCGTCCCAGTCCATTTCCAGCCAACGCAGGCTGCCCAGGATAGCCTCCACCGCTCCATCAACCTTACGGACGACATCGGTATCCTCAATACGAACGATAAAGTGACCTCCGTGGTGGCGGGCAAAGAGCCAAGAGAACAAGGCCGTTCGGATATTACCCACGTGAGGAAAACCGGTAGGGCTGGGGGCATAGCGTGTTCTGACTGGTTTATTCATCTTTTCCTCATTCTACCACCCTACCTATCCTAGATTCTAGAAATAGAAGTTTTATTAAACTCACCTTATGTGTCCTCCTCTCTTTAACAAGAAGAGGGATAAAGGAGCTAGAATGCATAAAAAGTCTGGATAGCTAGTCAATACCCCGTAACGCCTGCTGCAAGTCCGAGGGAAGTTCCGATTTAAACTCCACGTATGCGCCTGTGGAAGGTAATCTAAAGCCAAGATGACAGGCATGTAGGAACTGCCGTGACAGATGGATGGATTTCACACCATAGACCATGTCACCCACCACCGGGTAACCGATGGCGGCGAGGTGAACCCGTATCTGGTGAGTACGCCCTGTTTCCGGCATAACCTTAATTAGGGTACAGTCTTGGAAGTACTTGATTACCTGATATTCGGTGCGCGCTTCCCGGCCCTTGGTGACCACCGCCATACGCTTCCGATTGCGGGGATCACGCCCGATGGCCGCCTCAATGAGACCGCGTTCCGGGGTTAGTCTCCCTTTAACCAATGTCAGGTAAACCTTGAGAACGGACCTGGATTTAAATTGATCTATCAGGCCAGCCTGCGCCGTCTTATTCTTAGCCACTAGCATCACTCCTGATGTATCTTTGTCCAGTCGGTGCACCACCCCCGGCCGCAGGGAATCACTGAGATCAGCCAAGTGCGGAAAATGGGACAGGACGGCATTCAGTAGTGTATGATCAGGATACCTTGGCGCCGGGTGGACGACTAGTCTGGCTGGCTTATCGAGCACTAAAAGGTCATCATCTTCATAAAGAATGGTTAGCGGCATTTCTTCCGGCGATAGGGGGCTGGAAGAAGTGGGGGGTATCACCACTTCTACCCGGTCATCAGGATTAAGCTTGAGACTCGGTTTGGCAGCATGGCCGTTAACCGTGATGTGGCCATCAGTGATAAGTTTCTGCGCCTGTGTCCGGGAAAACTCCGGGCATTTCTCGCCGACAAATCGGTCAAGACGAACTCCCATCTCTTCCGCCATAAAACTAAACGCCTTCTCCATCTCAACGTTTCTCAATTCGCGCCAGGTGCAGCAGAGAGCAAATCAGTATAATGACGCCCACCGTTACCGCGGAGTCGGCAATATTAAACGTCGGCCAGAAACCAAAATCAATAAAGTCGATAACATAGCTCAGACGGATTCGGTCAATAAGGTTACCCACCGCGCCACCCATCACTAGGCCGAAGGCAAATTGGTTTAACAGATTCCCAAACAAAGGAAAACGGTGATAAACAATGAAGCCGTAAACTAAAAGAATAGCCACTACGATAAGAGTGATGACAGTGAGAATCAATGACTGGCCCTGAAACAGACCAAAGGCAGCGCCAGTATTGTGGAGACGGGTTATCCGAAAGAAGCCTGTCTCAAATAATGATTGCCCTTCAAGTAGATTAGTCCTTATCCACGCCTTACTGAGTTGGTCCGCAACTACTATCAGTAAACCGATAAGACCAAAGACCACCTTCCGCCATTTATCCTGAAGGTGATGTACCTTTCGCATTCTTTCCCTGCTGGGCTTTACATTTCATACATAAGCTCGCCAACGGTAGCGCTTCCAATCGGGCGGGGTCGATCGATTCACCACAGCTGTCACATTGGCCGTAAGTTTCCTTTTCAAACTTCTGTAAAGCATGCTCCACGTCAGCTAGTTGCTCTTTAATCCGCTTCTCTAGAACTAACCGCTTCTCCAATTCGAGAGTCTCCGTCGCTTCCTCTTCCCTCTTGCCAAAGGGACTCCCTTCGCGCCGTTCATCCTTGGGATTGGCGCTGGCCGCCAACTGCTCCAACTCGCTGTGTAAGCGCTCTCGCTCATTTTCCAAACGCGAACAAAGTATATTAAAACTAGTCTTCATTTTCCTCTCCCTTTACTCTCAAGCCTAAGACCGATTATATTGATCCTCCCCATTCGGATTAAGGATATACCACTAGACCATTATACTGATGTTACGGAAGAAAGCAAAGACAGACCGGATAGGTCAGCCCCGTATCACCTGCCGCTGGTGAAAAGTACTGACTGACCGCCGGCGCCCGTGTTTAATGGCAAAGACAAGTGGAGTTGAAGTGCCTTTATATAACATGTCTCAAGTGTAACTTATTCAGCTCCACTGGTCAATACCTAGACTGAGTTTGTTTACTAATCTTATCCTGTTACGGTTTTCAGTAAATCTCACCATATATTTCCGAGAAAAGAGAATGGGGGAGACAAGTTTTACCAACATTATCAGAGCACAGGCTTGACACTTTATTTCCACAGGAATTATACTGGATATGTATAACGCGGGGTGGAGCAGTGGAAGCTCGTCGGGCTCATAACCCGAAGGTCGTTGGTTCGAATCCAACCCCCGCTACCAATCCTATCAGTGTAGGGCTGCTTCGTTACCCCTATCTTCCGGCTGGCTTCTGCGATGGTGGCCCACTGGTTTAAAAGAATTTCAGCTTCGCACAGCTTGTTGATGATTTGCTCAGGTAAATAGGTTTTCTTGGCCGGATGAAATTTAATAAAATTGACGAAACCGTGGCAGTACACGTTCCGTGTAGTGCCAGACTAATGAAGCTAGATGACAAGTTCAAAGTTCTTACTGGTGCCTGTGTGGGAAAAGCGATTTTCACACCGCACGTGGGGTACTGTGGCTTTACTGGTGACAGGGGATTTTTCTTTCCAGAGCTGAACGAGTCCGCGCTAGTAGAAT
>NZCW01000007.1 GCA_002688435.1 Dehalococcoidales bacterium | reverse complement strand
TTTTAAATTTTCTAAATAATTTGCATTTGATTTGGCGCCGTGGCCGGCTGTTATTATTCCAAAAGTCCACTTCATAATTGCGACCCCCTTACATTTATATTGTGTTCCGCCCACTCTACAGCTAGTGTCCGGGTAAGCTGAAGGACACCACCTTTACTTACACAATAGGGAAGGCCTCCCGGACGACCGTAGTGACCGGCCATCGAGGCAATATTGACTATTTTACCCTGTTTTTGCTTAATCATCTGACGCCCCACCGCCTGGCTACACAGGAACTGACCCTTAATATTGATGCCCGTCACCCAGTCCCAGTCAGACTCAGCCAAGTCATCTGAGGGAAGAAGCTTGTTTACCCCGGCATTATTGACCAGTATGTCAATTCTTCCAAAGTTATTCACCGCTTGCTCAACCATTTGGTTGACCTTGCTACTTTTAGATACATCGGCCTTTATGGCCTGCGCTCGGCGACCGAGTGCTCTAATTTCATCTACTACCTTCTCCGCCAATTCAAGATTTATGTCACTGACTATTACGTCAGCACCTTCTCTAGCGAAAGTAACGGCTACTGCACGACCTATTCCCTGAGCAGCTCCAGTTACTATCGCTATGTTATCATTTAATCTCACTGTTTATCCTCCCTTATATTTAATAATACAACCTAAAGCTCTCACGTAGTTTTGCTCTACTCAGCTATTGTTCACTTACATCAGTATGTCGTGAGCTATGAGGGTCGGGTCGCTGACCTGGAACGCCCCAGCCTCCATTCTTTCCTTCGGCAATTCTTCAAAGAAGGACACTAGATCATCCTCCTTTCAAAAATTAGTTATTAAAGTGTTACCGTTGTTCAATTTACGGCCAAACTAATACACAGTACTCGGAAGCCATAGAGCAATCGGCGGGAAGAATACCAGCAATACTATCATTATAACTGCATATGAATAGAAAGACACAACCTCTCTATATTAGTGGCTACCCACATGGGAAGGAGGAGTAAATATTTAAGCCAGTAGAAAAAGACCAAAACCTCCAGTATCTGAGTTCCCTTTGGTAGAGCCCGCCTATACCCTAGTTGCTATTACCTCCTTATTACTCAATCTTGGTTGGTGTCCATATCCACCACCTCCACCACCAACCAAGATTGAGTAATAAGATTACCTCTAATCTCTCACGCTCGTGAGCACGTAAGTTACACTTGAGGCGATTTACTAATTTTTTCCTTAATCACCAAAATAGGATCATGGAACTCATGAGCTGAATGGAGCGGTTTTCAGGCGAATTTCTCAGCTACCTCTGTGGCAATTTCTGCCCATTCCCATAGCCGTTGAGGTTCATGACGAACCGTGCTGATATCCTTCATCAAGATTTCTACTTTACAGTTGTATTGCTTTGCAACTTTTAATTTCGATTCCAGTTCGTCTCTGGCGCTTCCAGGATTCCATTTACCTGTGGCAAGAATTGCAGGGTTGGGCTTTAATGAAATGACATAATCATTTGATATTTGCCTGGCCGCTTCATTGATGTCAGCCCATGGGCTTATGGATATTTTCCGTAGATTGGGAATACTTCTCAGAATGTCAATTTTTCCGTGCAGCGGCTCACAACAACCGTAGTATGTCAGGCCAAAACGCTCCAGCCAGCGCCTTTCGTATTTCAACGCAAACTGCTCATGCATCTCAGGAGAAACCCCGTCAAATGGCTGGGCTTCCGAATAACCCCACATATCCACCGTGCGAGTATGATTGGGATTATAATCAGACTGTGGCAGTTCATTTGTGTAACCATAGCCACCAGAGCCTATGCGTACGTTAGTATTATTTAGGGCCAAAAGATTTAGTGTCTCATACTGGTCTAGACAATGGAGATATGCAGTGACGAAACGGTCTACGAGTTTATGTAAATAGTCAGGACGGATTACCAAATCAAGGAGTACCTGCTGAAAATCGGCGAAGTGTATAATATCATCCCACGGTCCATAAGAGAAGCCGGGAGTCCCACGTTTCTTAACCGTAAGAATGCCATCAAAGATGTCATGATAAGTCTGATAATTCTCCTCCGATTTCTTTTCATGATGCGTAATCTCTGGCATTCTGATCTTTTCTATATCGTCCTCATCCTTGATTTGAACATGGTAACGATGTGACGCGACTAGGCTGTCATCTTCTTTCTTGATAGTATCTTCTTCTACAGATATTCCGATCCCGGTATTTGTGAGCACCAATGGTGAATAGATGACAGGTTCTACAACCATATCACCCGGCATGTGGTCCCATTGATAGATTGTTTGACGTAGCTCTGCCTCAAGCCTCTGACAGAAACGGCTTGAGGTTTGTAATTGTAATTCGCCGTCAACATCCATTTCATTCCAGCAAATATCATCCATCCAGACCATCGGTTTACTATCTTCAAGCCGATTTAGCTGAGACCACATTTGTGCTCGTTTTTGCTGGATAGGAAGGGAGCCAATATCGGTAATCTTTTCTCCAAGTTCACGCAGTATTTGTTGATCCTTTTCGGTTACTACTATAGCTAGTTCTTTCTGTGTAGTATGGATCTGAGAAATTTTATAGATATGGTGAACTTCATAGGCAGAATAGGCAGATTCTCTGTTATATTCTGGTTTGCTCACATTCCACCTCAGAAATAGAGAATTTCGTTTTATCTAATCTGGTATTTCCCATTTCAACTTGAAACAGAGGCACCCTCACTTTCATTACTGTGGTCACTAATAACGTACTATGGCCTGCCCCACTCACTGAGTATTCAGTTGCTCCAGGCCTCTCAGGTTGTCCCCGGCAGCATGGTCAAAAACTTACCTTATCTGGTCCCTTTAGCCCTATTATCTTACGTGCTTCGTCAGGACTAGCGATCTCACGACCCAGGGCCTCGGCTATCTTGACTACTTCCTGCACCAGTTCCACATTACTGGTAGCCAGCTGCCCATTACCAAGGTACAACGTATCTTCCATGCCAATCCTGGCGTCACCTCCCATTGCCAAAGCCGCAGCCTGCAGGTTTATGGTTTGCTTACCGCCACAACTTGTAGTAAACCGAAAGTCACCAATTAATTCTCGCGCTGTTCTAACGAAGAGCACCAGGTTATCTATAGTAGCTGGAGCCTGTCCGATTTTTCCAACATTAATGTCAATGTGGACAGGCTTCCTCAAAGCTCCCTGTTCTATGAGATAAGCTACGCTATTAATCATGCCAAAGTCATGAAGCTCGAGATCTGGCTCGGTTTCGTTCTCGGCGAAGACCCTAGCTGCATCAACAACTTGTTTAAAAGTATTCTGGAAGGTACGGTCGAAACTGCCTTCCAAAAAAGGTTTTTCCCAGTCGAATTTCCATTCTTTTATTTTTTCCATAAGCGGCAAAAGATTGAAGTTAATGGAACCAATATTGAGAGATGCCATTTCTGGCTTCAGCACATGTATTGTTTTTGTTCTTTCTTCCAGGTCCCCCCTACCGCCAGTACTTGGGCAAAGGATTACATTGCTACGCTTCTTAATATTAGGGAAGATTTCTTTAAATAGCTCGATGTCTAAAGACGGCTGACCAGTTTCTGGATTCCGTACATGGGTATGTACTATCGCTGCCCCTGCTTCGCATACGGCTACTGCCTCATCGGCAAGCTGCTGTGGGGTGATAGGAAGATAAGGACTCATGCTAGGCGTGTAAACAGATCCTGTAATTGCAGCCATGATAATAACCTTGCTGTTGTTCATCGAATCACCTCTTAAAAATCTGGTAACATTTATTCCCCGACTCTAACTACCTTATTTCATGTCTCCCCCCTTTCCTTTTGGTATGAAGAATAAGATACTCCTGGCACTACCTTATCATCAACGTGCGTCATCTTCTTCCTTTGACAACTGAGCTTGTGGAGCTTCGCCCGGCGTCTTCGTTGGAGGGTGATTCGGCTGAGACAACGGCTCCACAATGGGGTAGTAAAGCTCCGGTCTACGGTCCCGGAAAATGGTCTGCCTTACCCGGTACCTGACGAGTTTCTCGTTCTCAAGCTTGGCCTTGATGACTTCCTCGTCGTCCGTTTCAGAAGCGGCGATGATTTCTCCACTAGGCCCAGCAATGGCACTACGGCCCAGAAAGGTTTGGTCTCCCTCCTTACCACTACGGTTACACGCAAGATAGTAGAGGCCGTTTTCCTGTGCCCGGGTATAAGCCCGATACTTAAGGTTACCTAGATACGCTATGAGCTCCATAGCAGCACCGCTCATTGCCCACATGGAACAAATAATTTCGGCGCCCTTAAGAGCTAGGATGCGGCTGATCTCGGGGAAACGACCGTCGTAACACACTGTCATCCCGATATTACCCAAATCAGTAGCATAAACCTCACAGGTATTGCCCGGATAGAAAAACAGTTTCTCATTCTGAGCGAGATGCATCTTGTGGTAGACGCCCATGACTCCCTGCGGCCCGATTAGAGCGGCTGAATTGTAAAGCGTAGCTTTAACTACCGGGTGACTCTGGACTATACCTACTGTGATGTAGACCCCGTATCTCTTGCATACTTCGGTCAAAGTGTCCGTTGTTGGGCCGGGAATTGGCTCCGCTGCCTTGACGTACTTAGCGGCAAAGTCCACGAAACTTATCGTGGAATCATAAGCAATAGGCGACCCTACCTCCGCGTTAAAATACCCGATATTCGCCGCTTCAGGGAATACTATAAGCTCCGTCCCACTCTCAGCTTCACGCTCGGCAAAAGACCGCATCCTTTCGGCATTTTCCTCCCTAGCAAACCACCGAGGCGCAAACTGGACCAGAGACACCTTCACTACGTCCTTCATATTTTTTGTCCTTTTTGTCCCATCGGGAGACTAGGTCATCCTCAGGGAGACACTGTCCACCCACCAGAGACTCGGTAAAAGAGGGTGTCCAAGAGGGGTGTCAGCCTCTCTTGACCGGCCCAATACCTACGATATCACCCGGAGTCACAGCTACCAATGGAACAGTCGTTTTATCACCTCTCACCTGTTAATTTTTTCGAGCGGTGACGAGGACTCCGCAGTTCTCGGTAGATATCATATTTCGCCTGCTTCCATATCCTTTATCATTAAGCCAATCATTTCCATTTTAAACCGTTTTTGCAGTTTTGCCGCTGTATCCCCCGGCCACTCATAAAAGCCTTTGCCGGTTTTCATTCCAAACTCGCCTTTCTTATAATGCTCGGCAAGCGGCTTCCATGGTTCCTGACCCCATCCACTCCGAATTGCGTATAGGACGTCCAAGCCCATAAAGTCATATCGCTTAAAAACTCCAAAGTAAACCAAGCGGCGTCCGAAGCCAAAGGATATGATATCATCTGCCATACTCGGAGTACAGAGCCCTTGGTCAATCAGTGATTGAATTTCATTGGTAAGTGCTACCTGTAATCGGTTACCAATGAATCTAGGTATTTCGGCGTTCATTACAACTACTTTTTTTCGTAATCCCCGCAATATCTTAGCCGTGCGTTCAATTACTTCCGGGTCTGTTTTTTGTCCGCCGGATACCTCTACAAGAGGGATAAGGTGCGCTGGGAGAAAATAGTGTGCTGCTAAGATACGTTCTGGATGTTTAGTTACCGAGGCAATGTCAGTAACAAGTAAGCCCGAAGTATTTGTGGCCAGTATAGCTGGCGGAGGGCAAATTTCATCAATTTGCGCAAATATCTCCTGCTTCAATTGCAATGTTTCCTTAACCGCTTCGACTACGTAATCTGCTCCTGATGCTGCCTCTGCAATATCAGTGGTCGGCCGCAGTCGGTTATACGTAGCATCAGCTTCTTCCGCGGTTAGCAACTGCGCCCCCACCATAATGTCCAAGTCCTCACGAACTTTCCCCATAGCCTTCTGGCTGGTAGCCTTGGACGTGTTGTACAGGCTGACTTGGTATCCGAATCGAGCAAATTCTAGACCTATCCCATAGCCCGTCTCCCCTGCACCGATGACAGCCACACGCTCTATGCCAAACTTTTCCATTTTGCCCTCCTTCACTCACATTATGATATTACCATTTAACAACACTAGTCAAACGTGATATAATTTTACCTCATATTTATTCTCCAACTGAATCCCTCGTGTTGAAAGTATACTGCCCTCATGATTTCGCAATCTCTAGAACAGCTGAAGGAAGAGCGTAGAGTTCCAAATAATTATTATGGGAGATGAGGGGTCACCCAATAAAACCCGGGAGGCGGGCTAAGAAATAACCGTTATAACTCTGAAAACACCTTGACAACCAATGGTAACTTATCTAAACTCGTAGTGAGGATGAGTTTTGAAGTTCTCCGGAGTGCTTTCTTTAATGCATAGGTATTCGGAAGAGTATGGTGTCTCGCATTGGCTTTCCGCCACTGTTTTCTTTTTGACTGACAACACTTCCTCATCTATTAATCCCCTGGTTAAGTGTGTCCAGCACCAGTCCTTCCGAGAGAAGGGTCCGCCTAGGAGGATCAAGTATGGTTAAATTTTCCCTTATTCCCCGGGAGAGCAAATTTTTTCACCTCTTCGAGGAAAGCGCCCGCAACATGTTAAAGACGTCTCAAACCCTGAGAGAGATGCTTGACTCTTTGGAACCGGTAGAGGGTAGAGTCGCCGAAATAACGGGGCTGGAGCACGCCGGAGACACCATTACCCACCAGATTGTCGCCCAGCTACACCGCACTTTCGTCACCCCCTTTGATAGAGAGGACATGGCCATCCTCGCCCATACCATGGATGACGTGACCGACTTTATTCACGCCGCGGCGGACGCCATGCTTATCTACAAGATAAACGAGCCCACACCTAGGTCTAAAGAGCTAGCCAATATTATCGTGCAGGCGACGGCCGAGGTGGAAAAGGCAGTCCACGGACTGCGCCGCCACGCTGACCTGAAGCGGATTCTAGACCGGTGCGTGGAGATTAACCGGCTGGAGAATATGGCCGACCGGGTATTTCGCGCGGCGATGGCCGAGCTCTTTGATGATGGTATTGACATGGCTCAGGTGATTAAATGGCGCGAGATTTACGAACATATGGAGAGCGCAACTGATAGCTGCGAGGATGTGGCCAACGTCCTTGAAGGGGTAGCGCTCAAGCATGCCTGATTCTTCCTTCGGACTCCTCATCTTGGTTATTGTTCTGGCCATTGGCTTTGGCGTAGTTAACGGCTTTAATGACGCGGCCAATGCTATCGCCGCTGCCATCGGTACCCGGGCCCTTTCCCCGAGAAATGCCATTATCGTGGCCGTTATCGCCAACTTCGCCGGCGCGGCCACCGGCACGGCGGTGGCCCATACCATCGGCAAGGGAATCCTCATCCAGGAAGTAATTTCCTATCCCACCCTCATTGCCGCTTTAGCCTCCATCATCGTCTGGGGAACGCTGGCGACCAAGGCCGGTCTACCCATAAGTATCCATCACGGGTTTATTGCCGGGCTGGCTGCGGCCGGTATGGCCGCAGCGGGTAGTGCCGCCGTGGTCTGGAGCGTGATGCAGCGCGTTCTGGCAGCGGTGGTCATCGCCCCTACCCTCGGCTTTATTGGCGGCTTTATCATTATGCTCGGCATATACTGGTCTTTTCGGAACATCGCCCCGGACAGAATGCGCCGCTTATTCAGTCGGGGACAGTTCTTGAGCACCGCCTTTATGGCTTACAGTCACGGCAAGAATGATGGGCAGATGCCTATCGGCGTCATCACCATGGCGCTGGTGATTTATTATAATGACGTGGGCATCTGGGACCGCCTCTCACTACTTAATCCAGACCTGTGGTGGGTAATTGTCATTTCCGCGGCCGCCATCAGTTCCGGTATGGCGATGGGGGGCTGGCGGGTAATAAAAACCGTGGGCATGAGGATGACGAGCCTGAGACCGGTTCACGGTTTTGCCACCCATGTTGCCGCCGCCAGCGTTATTGAGACGGCCTCACACTTCGGCGTCCCGGTAAGCACCACCCACTGCGTCAGCACCTCGGTGATGGGGGTGGGGGCCACCCATCGGTTTTCCGCGGTACGCTGGAGCCTCGCCAGCAACATCGTCACCGCCTGGATACTAACCTTCCCCATCTGCGGCGCGCTGGGCTATCTCTTTACCCTACTGCTTAAACTAGTCTTTTAGTCCGGTAAAGAGGTTTCTCTGGAGGTTACCCGGCACTTCTCCGCGGCCACAATCATAGCAACTTCCGAGACCGCCCGGTCAACTTCGTCCTGCCAGTTATAGACGGCATAGTCAAACGAGGACAGCTGTTCTATCTCCTTCCTAGCGGTTTCGGAACGCAGGGCCAAGTCAAAGGACGACTCGGTACGGCGCTGCTTTAACCTCAGCATAAGCTCTTCTACTGAGGACGACATCAGGAAGATAAGTACCGCCTGAGGCAGAATTTTCTTAATGGCGGCGGCACCCTGAACGTCAACCTTGACGACGGTATCCCGGCCACTGTCCAGTGCCTGCTTTACCGACTTCCGGGGCACGCCGTAGTGGTTACCATAGACGTTAGCCCATTCTAGGAACTCACCGTGGTCAATCATCTCCTGGAACTTTTCCGAGGAAACAAAGCGGTAGTCGATGTTATCTCTCTCTCCGACCCGCTGCGCCCGCGTGGTTACCGTGATAACATAGACAAAGGAACAGTCCCGTTCTCTCATCCGACTTAAAACGGCATCTTTACCCACTCCAGAAGGACCGGAGAGAACTAGGAGCAACGGTCCAGCGGTGGGGATGGGGGAGAGCTGATGTTTACGGCTCATCCTTATTCATCGCTTACGTCCAGTCTTGGTCCTGAGCTTATCCGTGCCTGCCGTCGGCCGGCGATAGTTTCCGGGGCAAGCGCGGCGAGAATAATATGTCCGCTATCAATAAAGATGACCACTTTGGTCCTTCGGCCGTTGGTCATATCAATTAATAGTCCCTTGTTTCTCCCTTCCTGAATGGTGCGTTTAGTGGGCGCCGAGTTCGGTGCAGCCATGGCAATAACCCTATTCATGGCCAGAATATTACCGAATCCGATATGAATCAGTTCTATTTCCACTATTACCACCTCAACAGATTATTTTAATAAAGCTACCCTTTAAACCTCATCGTCACCGTCATCAGTCCAGCGGTAGCCAGTTACAGGCTAACATCAGCGGAAATTCTCACCCCCTACACTATCACTTGTCCCAACCAGTTGTCAAGAGAGAGTAGATTCTTTGGCTGTTGTTACTTTTTCGGGAAAATGGCTTTGCCCGGAACGGAGTGGCACATCAAAATAGTACTTGCACTTTTAGCTCGCATATGCTATGATAAACGCGGACTTTAACAATACACTAGACACCGCTAAAAATGGCCTCTTGGTGGTTAGAGCGGGGTGGCACCACCCGTTCCCATCCCGAATACGGAAGTGAAACGCCCTAGCGCAGACGATACTTAGGGGGTGACTCCTTGTGGAAAATATGCCACTGCCAAGAGGCTTTACTTTTTACCGGCGATTACTCTATACTATTAAGAGTAACACCCATAGCGGGACAGATAATCACGGGGAGGAAAATGGCCAGTCGATTTGAGAAATTCTCAGAGCGAGCACGCCGGGTGCTAACCACCGCCCAAGAAGAAGCCAAGAAGCTTAACCACAGCTATATCGGTACGGAACACGTCCTGCTCGGCCTAGTGCGCGAAGAAGGGGGAGTGGCCGCCCAGGTACTGGCTAACCTGGGTATCAGTCTGAGTAAGATACGCTCGGCGGTGGAATTTACCAGCGGACGCGGTGAGAACCCGGGCACCGACGAGAGCGGCGGGCTTACTCCCCGGGCCAAGCGGGTGATTGAGCTGGCCATAGATGAAGCGCGCCAGCTTGGTCATAGCTACATTGGCACGGAACATCTCCTGCTGGGGCTGTTACGCGGGGGGGAGGGAGTGGCTGCGAACGCATTGGACAGCTTGGGGGTTACCATGGAACGGGCACGCGCCGAGACGACCCATGTCCTCAGCCAGAGCACATCCCGGTCAAGGCCGCCGGCACGCAGTACCAGCCGTACCCCTGCCCTGGACCAGTTGGGCGTTGACCTGACGGCGGCCGCCCGGGCGGGTAAACTAGACCCGGTTATCGGACGGGTAAAAGAAATTGAGCGGGTAATCCAGATACTCAGTCGCCGGACCAAGAACAATCCGGCGCTCATCGGTGAACCGGGCGTGGGCAAGACGGCTATCGTAGAAGGCCTAGCACACCGCATCGTGGCCAGTGATGTACCAGCGACACTAGAAGAAAAACGGCTGGTTGCACTGGACATGGGTTCACTAGTCGCCGGGACAAAATACCGGGGAGAGTTCGAAGAACGGGTCAAGAAAGTCATTGAAGAGATAAAGGTAGCGGGAAACTGCGTGCTTTTCATCGATGAGTTCCACACCATGGTCGGGGCCGGCGCGGCCGAGGGCGCGGTTGACGCGGCAAACATCCTTAAACCGTCGCTATCACGGGGGGAACTACAGTGTATCGGCGCCACCACCCTTAACGATTACCGTAAATACGTGGAGCGGGACGCCGCCCTGGAGCGGCGTTTCCAACCAGTTCTGGTGGATGAGCCCTCCGTAGACGAAACGCTTGACATCCTGAAGGGAATCAAAGAGCGCTATGAAGAACACCACCAGCTCACTATAAGCGATGAAGCATTAAACTCGGCAACCTTACTAGCCGCCAGGTATGTCCCCGACCGCTTTCTACCCGATAAGGCGATTGACCTAGTGGACGAGGCCTCATCCCGGGTCAGGATTAAATACCAGACCATACCCCTCACGTTAAAAGAAGCCAAGCGGCTGGTCGACAACGTACGTAAGGACAAGGATGCCGCCTTGGCCACGCAGCAGTATGACCGTGCTGCGGAACTACGGGAGCAGGAACTACAAAGCAAAGAGCAAATAAAGAAGATGGAAGAGGAATGGCGGGCGGAACAAGGGCAGGAGAAGCCGGTAGTCAGTGCCGAAGATATCGCCGAAGTGGTGGGTATGTGGACCAGCATCCCGGTGGTGCAACTGGCCGGTGATGAAACCAGCCGGCTGCTTAATATGGAAGAGGTGATACACGAGCGCATCATCGGACAGGACGAGGCGATTAATTCTATTGCCAAAGCCATCCGAAGAGCCCGGGCCGGACTGAAAGACCCGAGACGTCCCATCGGCAACTTCATTTTCCTCGGCCCCACCGGCGTCGGTAAGACCGAGCTTGTCAGGGCTTTGGCCGAGTTTATGTTCGGTGCCGAGGACACCCTGATAAGATTTGACATGTCCGAGTTCATGGAAAAATTCGCCGTCTCCCGTTTGGTCGGAGCGCCCCCAGGATACGTCGGCTACGAGGAAGGCGGGCAGCTGACCGAGGCGGTGAGGCGCAAATCGTATTGCTGCATACTCCTTGACGAGATTGAAAAAGCCCACCCCGATGTGTTTAACCTGCTGCTCCAGATATTTGATGACGGGCACCTGACCGACGCCAAGGGACGCCGGGTTGACTTCCGCAACAGCATCATTATCATGACCAGTAACGTGGGAGCTGACCTTATCCGGAAAGGGACCAACATTGGCTTTACCTCGCACAGCGACGAGTCCAAGACGCGAGAGCAGGCCTACGACAAGATGAAGGAGAACCTGCTAAACGAACTGAAAAAGACCTTCCGTCCTGAGTTTCTAAACCGGGTTGATGGGGTAGTGGTCTTCCACGCTCTGAGCAAAGAACAAATTCGACAAATAGCCGACCTGATGCTGACCTCGGTCACCCAACAGCTGAAAGAGAAGGAAATAAAGCTGGAGGTCACCGAAGCCGCCAAAGACTTCCTGGGGGAAAAGGGCTATGATGAAGTCTTCGGAGCGCGGCCGCTACGCCGGGTGATTCAGGATATGATAGAGGACAGGCTTTCTGAAGACTTGCTCCGCGGCAAATTCCAGTCCGGGGATACGGTTATCGTCGACCTGGAAGGAGAAGAAATTGTCGTCCACCCCTCCACGGTAGGCGCCTTACTGGGAGATGATAAATAGCCAGTAGTGGCGGACACGCTGTTTTCCCGGTAATATAGGGGGGAGGAAACTGGAAGAGGTAGCCAGCCGCCCTTTTTAGTTAACCAGAAGCCGTTTGATGGAAGAAACAAAGTAAAGAGAGGAGCCTGAGCTTGGCACAAGAGACGGTGGAAGTCCCCATAACCGGTAAGATTCTCAGTGTGAATGTGAAAGAAGGAGACGAAGTTAAAGAAGGGGATGTCATCTGCCTGTTGGAGTCCATGAAGATGGAGAACCCGATACTGTCCCCGACCGTCGGCACCGTGACCCAGATAGGGATTAAGGTGGATCAGACGGTGAAACCGGGGGATACTATCGCGGTTATCGAGTACTAATCCCAACCGATAGCTTCAGTGCGGCGCCCGGGAAAGCGGGTTTTTCTTCCTTCCATCAATAATTTCATTATCTCTCACCGGAGGAAGCCAAACTACAGGATAACCGGCCGGAATCCGGCCGGAAACACGCTGGGAGAATATGGTACTTAATTCTTTAATATTTGCCTTAATCGCTTACGGCATCGCCATGGTCATTGCCCTGTGCGTAGCCCTCACCATCAAGCTTATCGCCATCGTTGTCCGGAGGGGAGACAAGCTTGCCGCCGCCAGCAGCGCCCTACCCGAGAGTTAGAGGTGACCAGAACCAATGCTGATACTGGAACTCTTCCAGGGTATCTACACATTTTTTCTCACCGCGCCTGAGATTGCCTTCGGCCGGCTATTCCTGATTGCCCTAGGACTTCTCTTCGTCTTCCTCTCCTATAAGAAAATACTGGAGCCGCTGGTAATGCTCCCCCTAGGGATGGGCATGCTGGCGGTAAATGCCGGCCTCATGGTAATGGATGCGCAAACCGGTCAGCTAGGCAACCTCTTTATCAACCCCCTGGCCAGCAACGTTGAGCAGGTAATGTACTACCTACAAATAGACTTCCTTCAACCTATCTACAATTTCACTTTCAGTAACGGCTTAATCGCCTGCCTGGTTTTCATGGGCATCGGCGCCATAACCGACATCGACATTTTACTGGCTAGGCCATATATGAGCCTCTTTTTGGCCATCTGTGCAGAACTGGGCACCGTGCTGACTCTCCCTATCGCCATGGCCATGGGCTTGGCACCCAATGAGTCGGCCGCCATTGCCTTGGTGGGCGGGGCTGATGGCCCCATGGTCCTGTACGGCTCCATCATGCTGGCCAGAGACCTATTCGTGCCCATCACCGTCGTGGCCTATGTCTATCTCGGGGTGATTTACGCTGGTTATCCCTTCCTCGCCAAGATTATCCCGAGGCGATTGAGAGGGATAGAGATGGACTGGCGCACCATACCGCAGGTATCCCCGGGAGCCAAGTTCACCTTTGCCATTCTTGCCTGCGGCTTCCTGTGCCTGCTCTTCCCGGTGGCGGCACCGCTGTTCGGTTCGTTCTTCGTCGGGTTAGCCATCAAAGAGGCTGGAGTCCTGAGGTTCATTGAGTTCTTATCTGGACCGCTGCTGTACGGCGCCACCTTTTTCCTAGGCTTTACCTTGGGCGCCCTACTCGGCGTGGATATTATTCTGAATCCAAAAGTACTGACGCTACTGGTCCTAGGTATTATCGCGCTGACGCTCTCCGGTCTAGGTGGGATAACCGGCGGCTTAATCTACCACAAGATAACCAAAGAGCCTTTTAATCCCCTGATAGGCATCGCCGCGGTGTCCTGCGTGCCGACCACAGCCAAAGTGGCCCAGAAGTGCGCCGTGACGGTCAATAAAAAAGCGATGATTTTGCCCTTCGCCATGGGGCCATGCGTCGCCGGAGTGATTACCACCGCCATCTTCACCGGTATCTACATCACCGGCTTCAGACCCGAGGGCGTGTTCTTCGGTTTGTTTGGCGGCTAAGGTATTACCTCGTTTTTATCACATCTATTTATGGCCGCAGCCTTTTAACAGGAATTGTCTTGATCTTACTAGTAACTGCTCCTTTAATACTTTTAGATTCACTACGTCCTCTTCATTGTACTGCAGTAGCAGTTCAAGAGCGTTCCGATCGTTGCGTTTATAATACCTCCACCATAAAACTACAACCATAAATCCTTCGATTCCCTTTAGTTTTCGTGGGATACCGAGTTGATACTCCACAGCTTTAAACCCACCCTTTAAATTATGCCCCCAACAGTCATACATGAGATCATGGCGGTGGTGCGTGAGGCGCAGGTCCAGCCCGAGGCGGGCGTGGATGAAAGGAACATCAAACCGACTACCGTTGTAAGTATAGATTGTGTTCACGCCCTAAAGGGTCGAAGTGAGATTGTCCACAGTTATATCTCTGCCAACAAGTCGAATTAATTTACTATCATAGCCGTTACAAAGTATAGATACCGGCTACTGTAATGTCATCCTCAAACCGAGATAGACCGGTGGTCTCAATATCAAGATAGGCATCATATGTATTATTAGTCGTCATTAATAAATAGTTCCTTTGACATGGCTTAAACTATAGCCAGACCAAATAATCGTCAGCACGGCTCTCACAGAGGGTACTAGCAGTAAAGGCTTTTTCAGATGGAACATATATCTGCGGTGTTATTAGTTGGTTTCCATCCTGTAGCTTTATTGGCGCGCCATTTAGCAAACTCGTGTAATCCTTCCTTTTCAAGATTGAGAACAGGTAGAGATGGGTCAGATAACTCAATATTTTCTGTCGATGCTCGGCCGATGCAATTTGAACATAATAGGACATTCTATATCGATATTCTGTATAATTGACATAACTGTTCGTGCACTCTTCGTTCTGGAATATTTACTATGAATTCACGGTACCATGTTAATATAACACAGGGATAGATTACCAATCACTTTTTGAAAATTACCCTTGTCTTATTACCTTCAATCAGGTAAAGTCAACCTATGAGCAAGCCAGAAAAATCTCGTTCCAGGACGGTTTTCGTCTGCCAGCAGTGCGGCCGGGAGAGCCTGAAGTGGCTGGGGCGCTGTCCTGACTGCCAGCAATGGAACAGCTTCGTAGAAACGGTCATAGCGCCGGTTTCCCCGTCCCGCCCCCTTACGCCGGTCAACCCGCCTCAGGAACTGTCCCAAGTGGTTACGCCGACGGCAGACCGCTCCCCTCTTCCTCTAGCCGAGCTCAACCGGGTACTCGGCGGCGGACTGGTCTCCGGTTCCCTGGTACTTATCAGTGGTGAGCCAGGCATCGGTAAATCCACCCTTTTGCTGCAGGCGGCCGCCGCCGCCAAAGATCAGGGTAAAGTGGTCTATATTTCCGGCGAGGAGACACTACACCAGACCAGACTCCGAGCCGAGAGGCTGGGCATAAAAGGCGAGGGGCTCTACCTACTGGCGGAAACTAACCTAGAGGTTATCCTAGACCAGCTTGAACCGTTATCCCCAGGGCTGGTGGTTATTGATTCCATTCAGACCATCTACTTGCCAGAGATAGCGGCCACCCCGGGCAGCATAACCCAAGTACGGGAGAGCACCCTGAGACTGATGCACTGGACCAAGCACCACGCCGTACCCGCCTTCATCGCCGGGCATGTCACCAAGGACGGGACCATCGCTGGCCCACGGATCTTGGAGCATATCGTTGATGTGGTACTCTACCTCGAGGGCGAGCCTTTCAGCGCCTACCGTTTACTGCGCAGTGTAAAAAATCGCTTCGGCTCAACCAATGAGGTGGGCATCTTTGAAATGAAGGAGAACGGATTGATAGAGGTGGACAATCCGTCACGGGCTTTCCTTTCCCAGCGATGGGGAGAAGCGATGGGATCAGCGGTGGTGCCAACGCTGGAAGGCAGCCGTCCCCTGCTGGTGGAGATCCAAGCGCTGACCACCCTGACCAGCTTCGGCCTACCCCGGCGCACCGCCAACGGGGTGGACTTTAACCGGCTGCTGCTGGTGACGGCGGTACTGACCAAGCGTGTCGGTCTGAGGCTGGGCAATCAAGATATCATCGTTAACGTTACTGGCGGACTCAGGATTGGCGAGCCGGCGGCGGACCTGGGCATCGCCCTGGCGATTACCTCCAGCTTCCGCGATACCGCCATCGACCCCGGCCTAGCGGCAGTGGGGGAGGTGGGTCTAAGCGGCGAGCTGAGAGCCACCTCCCAGCTAGAGAGAAGAGTAGCCGAGGTAACCAGACTGGGCTTCAAACGCTGCCTAGTACCCAAAGTGGGTGTCGTAATCAGCCCTTCGAAAGACATTAAGCTTATCCCGGCGAGCACTTTGCGAGAGGCGATAAACGCCGGGCTGGTCAACGCCAAACCCGGAGCCAGTAAAAATTGAATGTTATCCAACTAGCCCAAGCAAAGTACTGGCGGCCCTACTGCAAAGAGCAAGCGCCCTGTATCGGGATAAGACAGACAAAATGCAAGGGCTCGCTCTGGCTATTATTCATAAAGCAGTGGTGCTCGTCAGCGGGAATAAAGACAACGCTACCGCCGGTTAATTAAGATTCTCTCGGCCCGCCTTTCACCGTTCCCTGCCCGGAAAGAATAAATACCTCGTGTTCCCACGGGTGAGAATGAAAAGGGGTTGAGCCGCCAGGTGCCACCTCAAAGACACGCATACTAAAATTATGTGCTCCGTCATCGCCAGTAATGACCTCGCGCATGGCGGCGCCAGGTACTTCTTCCTTCGGTTTTACCTCAAGATAGTGGCTGATGACTTTCATCGGAAGCCTCCTTATTTTTACGGCTATCATAGCTGGTGGTAACCTTGGTCTTCAGGCCGCCCCTCTCCTTGCATTCCGCGGCCACCATCAGAGAGACCGGCCGCAGTAACGACACCAGGTCATGCAGGATACGGTTGACGGTATGCTCCTGTAAAATACCCACATTACGGTAGGAAGTCAAATAGTATTTCAAGGACTTAAGCTCCACCAGAGAATGGCGCGGCAGGTAGCTTACCACCAGCCGGGCGAAGTCAGGCAGGCCGGACCAAGGGCAGACAAAGGTAAACTCGTCGGTCTCGTAGACTACTTCGGTGGCCGAGTCGGGATAGTCAAAGGGAATAGTTTCAAGCATGGCAACGTCAATGGCGCCTTCCCGCTCAATATCATAACGTCGGTCAGCGTATTTATCCACAGCCCTCTTATATCCCCTCCGCAAAACATCCTAACACGATTTGAAATCCAACGCAATTCCGTGTAAACTCAATTTGACCGAAACGGTAAGTGAGCGCAAACTTGAAACAAGGTAAAAGGCAAGGAGTGGGAACAATTATCGTGGCCGCAGGCCAAGGAGAACGGATGGGCGGAGCGGAAAAGCTGTTGGCACCACTGGGCGATAAGCCTCTCTTACTCCAGACCATCAGCCCTTTTCAAAAATGCCGCCTAGTGGATCGGGTAGTGGTGGTGGTGAGCGGGGAGAAAGAATTACAGTGCCGACAGCTGCTCACCGGGGAGGAGTGGTCCAAAGTAAGTAACATCTGCCTCGGGGGCAAACGGCGGCAAGACTCGGTCGCCGCCGGGCTGGTGCAGCTTGACGACTATGACTGGATAATAGTCCATGACGGCGCCCGCCCGCTGGTGACCACAAACTTAATTGAACGTGGTTTGGCGGCGGCCAGAGAGACCGGTGCCGCCGTAGCCGCCGTCCCGGTCAAGGACACCATCAAGCTGGCGGGAGACGATAGAATTGTCCACCAGACGCCGCCGCGTCAAAATCTATGGGCCATACAGACGCCACAAGTGTTCCGTATTGACATCATAACCAAGGCGTACCAGCGGGCAAATGAGGACGTCACCGATGACGCCTCCCTGGTAGAGCGGTCGGGCTATAAGGTTAAACTGTACATGGGCGCTTATGATAATATAAAGATAACCACTCCCGATGACCTAACTTTAGCCGGAATGCTGTGGCCGAGATATGAACGATAAATTACGCGCCGGTATCGGTTTTGACGCCCATTCACTAGTCCCGGGGCGCTGTCTAGTGCTCGGCGGGGTGGAGATCCCTTTTGACCGGGAACTCAGCGGCTGGAGTGACGCCGACGCCCTGACCCACGCTATTATTGATGCCTTACTGGGGGCAGCGGCGCTGGGTAACATCGGCGGCCATTTCCCACCCGGCGATCCCGAATACCAAGATATTTCCAGTCTGGTATTGCTGGCCAAGACCGCCGACGAACTGGCCAAAAACAGCTGGCGGGTAAACAACGTTGACGCTACCATAGTAGCGGAGAAGCCCACGCTAAAAGACTTTATCGACCCAATGCGCCGGCAGCTCAGCTGGACGCTGGGTATTGACATCGACCAGGTGAGCGTGAAGGCCAGCACCGCCGACCGCCTAGGCTTTATCGGCCGGAGTGAAGGCATCGCTGTCTATACCATCGCTACCGTGGAGAAAATATAATGAAAGTCTTTAATTCCCTCTCCAGGAAAAAGGAGGAGTTTACCCCGCTGGGTGAGGTGGTCAACATGTACGTCTGCGGCGTGACGCCCTATGATGACACCCACCTGGGGCACGCCATGAGCTATATCATATTTGATGTCATCTGGCGTTACCTCCAGTTCCGCGACTACAAAGTGAAGTACGTGCAGAACGTGACCGATATTGACGATAAAATAATCGACCGGGCGAATAAGCTGGGCATTTCCCCCAGCGAGCTGGCGGAAAAGTTCACCGCCGGCTATTTTGCCGATATGGAGTCACTAAACATCGGCCCAGCGGACATCCAGCCGCGGGCCACCGGAGAGATACCGAAAATCATCGAGATAGTCCGAGGCCTGATAGATAAGGGGTACGCCTACCCGGTACAGGGCAGCGTCTATTTCCGGGTAAGAAACGTCCCCGACTACGGGAAACTATCCCGCCGCAGCCTGGAGGCAATGATAACCGGGACACGCGTAGCCACCGAGGAAGAGAAAGAGCACCCCATGGACTTCGTCTTGTGGAAGGCATCCAAGCCCGGCGAACCCTCTTGGGAAAGCCCTTGGGGCCCGGGCCGACCGGGATGGCATATTGAGTGCAGCGCCATGTCACTGAAATACCTAGGGGATACCCTAGATATCCACGGCGGCGGGCAGGACCTGATCTTCCCCCACCACGAGAACGAGATTGCCCAGTCGGAAAGCTTTACCGGCGTCAAGCCTTTTGTCCGCTACTGGCTGCATAGCGGTATGCTGCAGCTGGGCGGAGAGAAGATGAGCAAGTCGCTGGGGAACCTTATCACCATCAAGGAAGCGGTGAAGAAATATAGCGCCGATGCCATCCGCATCTTTGTTCTCGGTTCCCACTACCGCAGCCCGCTGACCTACTCCGAGGAGATTATGGAAACGGCGGAGAGGGGAGTAGCAAGACTACGGCAGACGGCGAACAACACCGCCAGCGGCCTGAAAAACGGCAAGAGACTAAATAGCGAACAGTACCGCAAGAGGTTCGTCACGGCGATGGACGACGATTTCAACACCGCCCAAGCGATAGCCGCTCTCTTTGACCTAGCCCGGGAGATTAACCGCTATGATAGCGAAGGCAGTGAGGCTGAGGAAGCGCGCGACGCGCTGAAAGAGCTGGGGGGGGTACTGGGATTTACCTTCCAGCCAGAGCTGGCTAAACCTCTTGATACGAAACGAATTACTGAAGCTGTGGACTCAGCCATTAAAGAGATAAATCATGCCTTTGACACAATTGACCAGTTGCCAGGTAGTCACATAGAAGAAGTTATTGAAGAGATAAATCATGCCTTTGACACAATTGACCAGTCGATAAGTAGCCACATAGAAGCGCCTAATGAAGAGATACAGAGCAAGAGAGACGAGGTTATTAATTCCTTAATTGAGATACGCCAAGGCCTGAGAGTCGCCAAGTTGTGGCAGCTGGCCGATATGGTCCGGGCAAAGCTGGACGAGGCCGGCATCACCTTGGAAGATACCCCCCGGGGCACGGTGTGGAAAAGAAAGAGATAACCTGATAGAAGCAGAGGGTAATTATATTTATCGGGAGGTTAACCATGTGGTACAATCTGGGATTGATACTGATTGGCCTGGGGGTACTGGTCCTGATTAGCTGGGGAGTTAAAGACTTTTTCATGACCAGTGATACTCCCCTACTCATCAGGATTACCGTCGGCGCCGTTGGCGCCGGGATACTGATTCTCATCACCATAGCCATTAAAGACCGGATATCCAAGGCAAAAACTGAGGATTTTAAGGAGGTAGAGAACTGATTATTACCACATCAGCGCAGATTGAAGGCAAAAAAATTACCAAATCGATGGGCCTAGTCAAGGGCAGCACTATCCGGGCAAAACATCTGGGTAAGGACATTATGGCGGCCTTCCGGGGTATAGCCGGCGGGGAGATACCGGAATACACCAAGATGATGGCCGAAGCCCGGGAGGAAGCCATCCAGCGGATGGTGGAAGACGCCGAAAAACAGGGAGCTAATGGTATCGTAGGGATGAGATTTACCACCTCAATGGTGATGCAGAATGCCGCCGAGATACTCGCCTACGGCACCGGCGTGGTGGTGGACTCGAAGCAAGCCTGAAATGATTTCCCAATTTGTTGGCCTGGTCACCCGGCGCGAGGGCCGGAAGTTCCTGAAGCTCAACCCGGAATTTGACGAGTCGGTAACTGCGGAAGAAGCGGGCGACGAAGAAGTCTCTCTCTACATTCACATTCCTTTCTGCAAAACCCTGTGCCCCTTCTGCTGCTTTAACCGCTATCTCTTCAAGGAAGCTCGTACCCGGAGATATTTCCGGCACCTGAGAAGCGAGCTTGACCTCTATATCCAGAGAGGTTTTAAATTCTCCGATTTTTACTTCGGCGGGGGCACCCCGACCATACTTATGGATGAGCTGACCGACTTTATCGCTTATCTCAAAAAACACTTTGTGGTAAAACGGATGTCCCTGGAAACCACGCCGCGCGAGGTCAGCCGGCAGAACATAGCCATGCTGAAAGCAGCCGGTATCAACCGCCTCTCCATCGGGGTGCAGAGCTTTGATAATGACACGCTGAAAGCGATGGGACGACCTTTCGTCACCGGTGAAGAGGCCAAAGAGAAATTATCAATGGCGCAGGGTGAATTCGACACGCTCAACGTAGATTTCGTCTTCAACTTTCCCAGCCAGACCCTGACCAAATTTGAAGCCGATGTGAGAACCTTCAAAGAACTAGGCATAGACCAGGCCACATTTTACCCACTGATGGCTTCACCGCACAAGAAGAGTTCCCTAGAGCGAAAATTTAACCGAGTGGATACCTTCCGGGAGAAAGTTTTTTACGGCATCCTCTTGAGGGAACTCTACGCCGGCGGGTACAAAGCCTCCACCGCCTGGTGCTTCTCCCGGGGTGAGAGAATGATAGACGAATACATCATTGACTTCGACGATTACATCGGCATCGGCGCCGGCTCGGTAAGCGTTTACCAAGGGAATTTCCTGGTCAATTCATTTTCGCTGGACAGATATGAAGAGTTTACCGGTCGCGATAGACTACCCGTGGTCGGCTGGCGCCGACTATCGGCCAGAGAGCACCGGCGCTACTACCTGCTGACCAAACTCTTTGGCCTAGAAGTGGCCGGGGAGAAGTTTTACCGGCGGTTCAACGCCGGCATTCACGAGAAATTAAGAGATGAACTACTATTTTTAAAACTCTCCGGCCTAGTGAAAGAAGCCGAAACCATCAGAGTCACGCCGCGGGGGATGTACCCGGTAAGCGTCATGATGCGAGAGTTCTTCACCGCCCTGAACGGTCTCCGAGAATTTTACATCGAGCGACAAATTTAAACTCCTGCCCCCGGTAACCGGCCACTGGCTCCAGTGGCTCACCCGATAACCCAGCCCAGAATATAGCCGATGCCCAGAAGTAACTGAGTTAAGAGGACGACCTTCACATTACCGGCCAAGGCGGGCATCGGCCGATCCATCTCCAGCTTCATTGGTCAGGTTATTTCTCTTTTCCGCTTAACTACAGCCCCCCGCGCCACCAAAACAGAAAGGTAGCAGCGCTGCTACCTTTCTGTCGTTAAAACGACCCTTTCCGTGATTACAACCTATACCCTAAAAGCCACCCTCGCAAATCCGGATAACACCATCCTGTCCGGCACTCCCGCACCACCACAGATCAGAAAGCGTCTAATACCGGGGTGAACCAAGGGTCAGGACCGTCTTAACCCTTACCGATACGGAAAACCTTGGTGCCACAGCTAGAGCAGGTACCCTGAGTCGCCGGGCGTTTGTTCTTAAGGGTAGTCGCCTGTGGATTCTTAATTTCTCTCTTTGACCGACATTTCATACAGTAAGCTTGGGGCATTTTTCCAGTCCTCCTCATGATATTCTTGAAAGCAGGGTAGCAAACATATCGGCATTTGTCAAGGCGGTACGGGCTAAAAATTGTCTTATGTTGGTCTTTCCATCTTAATTTTTACCGTGCCAACCGGTTACGGGGTAATCTTGAGCGAAATTAAGGCGATAACAATGAACAGGACCGCCAAGGCAATGGTAAGCTGAAACATCGTTTTTTCTAGGCCCCGCTTAGTACGATACACGGTATCCGCCTGGCCGAAGATACCTCCCAGCCCCCCACCCCGCACCTGCAGCAGGACAATCAGTATCAAGGCTACGGCCAGTACTATCTGAGCGATACTTAAATAGGTCTGCATATCATCCTTCCTCTAGGTATTTTAACCTTCGGTCAGCCTTTTCTTCAATATCTCGTTCGCCAGCGCCGGATTAGCCTGCCCTCTGGTCGCTTTCATCACCTGCCCGACGAGAAACTTAAGTGCGGTCTCCTTCCCCGACTTAAAATCGGCTACCGGCTGTGCATTTGAGTTTATCACCTCGATGACCACTTCTTCAAGTTGACGGGTATCACTAATCTGGCTGAGTCCTCGCCGTACAATAATCTCGCCGGCTTCCTTCCCGGTGTGGAACATTTCTCCCAGCACGGACTTGGCCGTGGCCGTGTTAATCACCCCGTGCGCGCTTAATATCAGCCCGGAAAGCTCTCCGGGGTTAATTTTTTGCCGGAACTGACTGACATCAATGCCGCTGGCGTTCATGATACGGCTAGCCTCACCCAGCAGCCAGTTACTGACCTCTTTGGCGGCCGTATCCGGCGGCAGTTTCCAATACGCCCCGGTCTGGGTGCATTCTTCAAAGTAGTCGGCCATAGTCCGGGAGCCGGTGAGCAGGCTGGCATCGTAGAGCGGCAACCCATATTCGGCGACAAATCGGTCACGCCGGTCTTCGGGCAGTTCCGGCAGTCTGGCCTTTATCTCGGCCACCCATTCCCGACCGACCGTCAGGGGCGGGAGGTCCGGCTCCGGGAAATAGCGATAGTCATGGGCATATTCCTTACTACGCTGGGCCACGGTCTTCCCTTGCTCTTCCACCCAGCCCCTCGTCTCCTGGACGAGCTTCCAGCCTTCGGCTACCGCCTGCCGTTGCCGTTTGGCTTCGTAGTCCATCGCCTGATAGACTGCCTTGAAGCTGTTCATATTCTTGACCTCGACCTTAGCCATAGACTCCGGGTTGTCCTCGGGACGGATGCTGATATTGGCGTCGCACCGGAAGCTCCCTTCTTCCATGTTCCCGGTGGATACTCCCAGGTACTGGAGGATAGTGCGCAGCTTGACCAGATACTGCCGGGCTTCTTCCGAGGAACGCAGGTCCGGTTCCCCGACAATCTCCATCAGCGGCACGCCGGAGCGGTTGACATCCACCAGGCTGTACACTTCTCCATCGGCGGACTTACGATGTAGCAATTTGGCCACATCCTCTTCCAAGTGGACGCGGGTTATGCCCATCTTCTTCTTGGTTCCGTTAATCTCAATGGTGAGCCAGCCATCACGGCCAAACGGGGTATCATACTGCGAAATCTGGTAACCCTTCACTAGGTCGGGATACGGGTAGTTTTTGCGGTCAAACTTAGCATATTCCGGTATGATACAGTTCAGGGCCAGTGCTGTCATTATGGTGTATTCCACCGCCTGCCGATTAATAACGGGCAGGACACCGGGCATACCGAGGCACACCGGGCAGACATGAGTATTGGGCGGCGCACTGGCATAATCGGCGCGGCAGCGGCAGAACATCTTACTTTTGGTCAGCAACTGGGCGTGGACTTCCAGCCCGATAATCGTCTCAAAATTCATCCGCAGCCTCATCAGGTAACGCGTTCAGTATAACAACAATATCGGTGACTGACAAGAACAGGTGACCTCATCCCCCCTTAATATTTATCAGGAAACCCACCCCCTTAATGCCCTTCCCCTATTAAGAGGAGCGTACATAATGTTATGTTAACCCGCTAGAGGACGGGGGATAAAAATAAAGAGGGGCTAACGCCCCTCTCAGACACCCCACATGACTCTCCTTAAAAAAGAGAATTAAACACTCCATCTCATTAGTCCAAACAGTAAGGTTATCATCCTTCCTTACCGGAAGGACCATATTTCCTGAGAATATGCTATAATCTCAACGTTAATCTGGGGCTGTAGCTCAGCTGGGAGAGCACCTCCTTTGCACGGAGGGGGTCAGGGGTTCGAATCCCCTCAGCTCCACCATTCGTAACAGCTCCCGAACCTTTAGCGCTGGCTACGATAATAGCGAGAGGCGCGTCGAGTTCCGCCCTAGTCACTCTACCTTCCTCTACATAGATACGCTTAAACATTGTCTCACAGATTTATCGTCGCTCATGGCTTTGTATTAAAAGTCCCATTTCTCAAGCACTTTTGGTACAAAGCCGTCGCTCATCAAAAGTACCTTTTTCAAAGAGAAAGAAACACCGGGCACTTGGAGATTCCAGGAAGACAAGGAAGACCACCCAATGACCATCTATCTAACCAAGGAGCAAGCCAAAGAGCTCGATGATCCACAATCCATTAAAGTCATAGTAGAGGCAGTGTAGTAAGCTGGAAGGCTACGTTATATAGCCCTATAGCAGCGGTCTGGTAGACCGCTGCTTATTTAAACGACCAAGTACGATAGTTATTGATATATACCACTACTTTCAGTCCCACGTGCTGTGCATGCAAATGTTACGCACAGCTAACGCGCATATTTTACCAAATCCACCCAAATTAAACCTCTTAACTACAGTCCTTCATGTCGCGGCTGAAATCTTTCTATAATGTTCTAAACTTGTGCCGCAACACCCTCCTACAATACGTGCGCCGGCATCAACCCAAGCTTTAACCTCGTCGACCATCTCTTCAGGTGATACCGGATAAACGGTCTTACCGTCTGCCAATTGCGCTAAGCCAGCATCCGGTTGTATAGATAATGGCCCGCGGCAACCTTTTCTCATTTCTTTGATAAGAGTGGTAGCTGCTGGATACCATTCTGAAGTATCGAGTGATTTAGTCATTAGTCCACAGCTACCACCGATGACATCAACCCCTACTTCTTCGAGCTTAGCTGATGCTTTTATAGGGTTATCCCCCATCATTGTTCTGAACCCATTTTTAGTCGAATAGAATATATTTTGGGATATTATGGGAACGTCGCAGAGATCGCGTGCTACCTCGATAGCTATCAACGCTTCATCTATATGGTTCCCAACAATGAGAAAAACATCAATCCCACCTTCTAATAAGGCTGATATCTGCTCTTTATAGCCTTCATAGACCTCATCATATGTCATGTTACCCAATGGTTCTAAGAAATCGGGATTTGTAGTTGACACTATCGCGAGTACATAACGACCTGGTGGAGTAACCTCCTTGGCCAATTTAGCTGACCTCCAGTTAAGCTCATGTATTCTATCCCGTAAACCAAAGGGCTCCGCTCTCCATGGTGAGCTTGATTGTGTCATTGTACAAGCAAAATCACAACCAGCAGCGAATGATTGTCGTAGTGCGTCTTGATATTTCTCAGGGTTATTAATAATCCACTCTGATAGATGAGACTCCAAATCTTTACCCCAGTCAGCAAGTAGCGAGTGAAGCGGTACATAGTGAAGCAGTATCTCATCAGTATCTCGCAGTCTTTCTCTAAGATCCATCCTGATTTCATACCTCCTATTATTAATGCCACCAATAACTACGTGTTATGGAAATAAAGATCTCACCATAACTATCGGTGTATTTTACATAATGGATAGGGGAGCGCTGCTGCTCCCCTAGTTCTTTTACAACTATCCATAGGTCACCACTAGACTAGATCGCACGCTTCGGGTGGCATCCAATGAGCATCCTTTCCTTCCCACTTAACGTTGCATCCAATCGGATTGGTCAGGGGCGTACTTACCGGCTTACCTATCAGGATTTCATCCAAGGTTTTTTCCAAATCATTGGTCTTCATTACGGCCGTACTACGCGGATTATCCACCCCGCGGCCAGTATAGACGAGTCTTCGCTCCTGGTTAAACACATAAAAATGCGGCGTCCTGAGTGCGCCATAAGCCTTCGCTACATCCTGGCTTTTGTCCCGGACGTAAACCCACGGAAAATCATGCTCCTTCATCCGTTTCACCATATTATCAAAATCATCCTCCGGATAGGTTTGTTCGCTGTTGGAATTGATACCAACAAAGGCAACGCCCTTATCCTTGAAACGAAGCGCCGTTGCGCGTGTGACTTCATCTGATCCGATCACGAAAGGACAGTGGTTACAGGTAAAAAAAACTACCAGCACCTTAGCCATCTCAAAGTCAGCCAGGCTGTAGGTTTTACCGTCAGTTGCCGGTAACGCAAAATCGCAGGCTTTATCACCTATTTGCAATGTAAACATTAACTATCCTCCTTCTATGCTTTACCAACGCCAGCCTTCAGACGCCACCGTGGACTCTCCTGTCCAATAGTCCTCTAAATCGTGTTATGATTTCGATTGACAGGCTATTTCACAAGTTACGACTGGAGTTTAGTGCTGTTTTGAGATTTTGTCAATGTCCTAAATAGAGACAAATGGGCCGGCGCACCGATGTAACAATTGGCCAGAATATTACTTCCCCGAGAGATGGACCCGTTCAAATTCGAAAAATTATATCAAAGAATTCTACGGGAGTTAGGGTTTAAGCAGGTCTATGCCACCATCCCTAGTAGGGATGGTGGCATAGACGGTAAGGAAGTATTCAGATTCGGTAACGTACTTTCATTTCATGTAATGTGCCAATGTAAAAGGTGTAAAGGAAGTATATCACCGTCAGGCATTAGGGATTTTAGAGGCGGATATGATGGGCGGGCTTACAAAGGATTATTTATAACAACGAGAAGTTATAGCGGAGAAGCTAGGAAAGAGACTAAAAAAACAGGTACGTATCCGATTAATTTGATAGACGGAGAGCAATTGATGGATATTATGAAAAACTTGAAATTGGTATTTCTGTACAGATGGTCGAACGAATAGAAGTGCAAAAAGAATGGTTTCAAAACAACCTCTACACTAAGCCGTAATCTTCACTACTGCAGCTTTTATCCTATCCAATCCCTTCTTTAGATTTTCCAATGAGGTAGCGTAGGATAGTCTGATGTAGCCTTCACCATACATGCCAAAATCGGCGCCAGCCAGTGTGGCTACGCCAGCTTCATTTAAGAGAAAATTAGCCACCTGTCTGCAATCCGTCCCCAATTTTTTTACATTAAGGAACACGTAGAAAGCACCCTTAGGACGCAAGCAGCTTATACCTGCTATAGCATTCAGTCCGTCTACGATCAGGTCCCGTCGCTTTCTGAATTCATCTACCATTTTACGTACGCTGTCTTGTGAGCCGGTTAGTGCCTCAATGCCAGCGTACTGGATAAACGGTGCGGTGCAGGAGACGCTGTTTACGATTAGGCGTACTACAGGATCAATCAGTTCCGATGGCATCACCGCATAGCCTAAACGCCAACCAGTCATAGCGTAGGCCTTGGAAAAGCCGCTTATCAGTATCGTCCTGTCCAACATGCCCGGTAGGCTAGCAATACTATTGTGCTTTCCCTCATAAATAATATTTTCATAGATTTCATCAGAAAGGATAGTTATACCATACTTTTGAGCAATATCTGCGATAGCAAGGATATCATCCGTCTCTAAAACGCTGCCAGTTGGATTATGAGGCGAGTTGATGATAATAAGCTTGGTACGTGGTGTAACCTTAGCTCTCAATTCAGCTATGTCAAAACGAAAATCTTGTTCCTCGCGAAGTTGGATAGGCACTGCTTTAGCCCCAGTAAAATTAATCATTGATTCATAAATCGGGAAAAGAGGATTAGGGTATATTACTTCATCTCCTTCCTCAAGCAGTGCTAAGATTGAGTAGAACATGATGGGCTTAGCACCAGAGGTCACGACAACGCACTCTGGGTCTACCGAAATACCGTATGTTTTTTCGTATTTTTTAGCAATTTCAGTACGCAGTGGAAGCAATCCCTGAGAGTTACAGTAATGAGTGTAACCCTTATCCAATGCATCGGTGGCCGCCTCACAAATGTACTTAGGTGTAATGAAGTCAGGCTCACCAATTTCCAGATGAACTACATCTACCCCATTAGCTTCAAGAGATTGGGCCTGGGCCAGAACTTTAAATGCCGTCTCAGTACCCAATCGTGACATCTTTCTGGATAGTCTCATCTCTACTTATTCTCCTTCCGGTAATATTTCACGTTACTCCTTGTTTCCGTTTTGACGATAACTATATTGCGCCTCTATCTCGCCAGTTGTCAAGACCTCCCGGCCTAGATGGTCGCACCGGTAAATTACGCAAAAGAGTATTGACGTAATTACGCAATTACGCTATAATTACCCTAGCCATCAGGTGAAAGGGGGACTAAACCGTGCCGGTTATCTGCATCGCCAACCAGAAAGGCGGCGTGGGTAAGACTACCACCGCCGCCGCCTTGGCCGACGGTCTAAGCGAACAAAACCAGCGGGTGCTACTGGTCGACTGGGACCCTCAGGCCAGCCTCACCATTACCCTAGGTCTTGACCCCGACAAACTCACCCGCACCAGCTATAATGTCCTGGCGGCTGCCATCCGGGACAAGAAAAACCCATCAATCAGTGACGTTACCGCCCGGACCGGTAACCCTAGTATTGACCTCGTTCCGGCTAACATAGAGCTGTCGCAGGCCGAGCTTGACCTGGTGGGCGCGTTTACCCGGGAACAGGTGTTAAAAGAGATGCTCCAGCCGATACGCCAGCAGTACGATTTTATTCTGATTGACTGCCTACCCAGTCTCGGACTGCTAACCGTCAATGCCCTGTCCGCTGCCGACCGAATACTGATACCCCTGCAGGCCGATTTTCTGGCGATGAAAGGACTGACACTCCTGCTGAGAACGGTTATCCGGGTAAGGGAAAGAATTAACCCAAAACTGGAGATTTCCGGCATACTATTCACCATGACTCATTCCCGCACCTTGCACAGCAAAGAGGTTATCGAGGTAACCCGCAAAGCCTTTGGTGACCGGATAAGAGTCTTTGACGCCCTTATCCCCAGCAGTGTCCGTTTCAAGGAAGCCCCGGCCGCTGGAGGGTCAATCCTGACCTACGCCCCGACAAGCGATGGAGCCAACGCCTACCGACTACTTTCCAGAGAGGTGATGAAATGAAAAGAGTCAGTATCACTGAGGATCTTGCTTATGGGAATGCCTTGGATCGCCTCACCGGTACAGACCGACCCGCCGTCAAAAAGCAGCCTCCCGCCGAACCATCCGGAACAACCATGATAAAGCTATCCGTATTCCTGCACCGCGGCGAAGACGCCTACCTAGAAAGCCTAGCTTCTAGGGCTAAGTTCAGCGGCGGGAAAAAGCTGAGCAAGACAAAGCTCATTGAGGCCATGGTCCGGGCTTTCCGCCGTTCCAAACTAGACGTACAGGGAGTCAGGACCGACGAGGAACTACTCAAGAGAGCAAATGCGCAATTGCGCTAATGAGCAATTACGCATTATTTATCTAGCGTTAGGGATGTGCGAAACTAATCCCAAAGCTAATCCCCACGATTAATTGAATTTTAAAAAAAATAGTTTACCCCAAGCTGAGGGCTTCGGAAGACGTAATACAAGAAACAAGCTTAATAATACTAATAGGTGTAAGGTGGCAAAACTAGAGGATTTGAAAGAAGGAATCTCGGTCGACGCACAGTAGTATTAAGATTAGTTACGAATTAGCTTTGGGAATAGTTTCGCACATCCCTAAGCGTGTCTTATTACTCAATCTTGGTTGGTGGTGGTGGTGGTGGATATGGACACCAACTAAGATTGAGTAATAAGAAGCGTGTTATTCTCTTGACACGGACAGTGTGGGGTGGGATAATAGGCTGGTCTTCTGGTCAACCATTAACCTGTTCTAATGTGTTTCTTCATCGATTCTGAGGTATTTTCTTACGGAGGGATTAACCACGTCAAAGCTCACCAAAGCTTTGGGAAAATTGGGCATGCCCGAGGGAGACCGGTATGAATTACCGACTTCCCGCAAGGCTTTTCCCACTAAAGCTATCCCCGCAGGGAGCCGAAAACCTGAAAGTTTCCCGGCCAAAATAATACGGGAGGAAACGATAGATGAAGAAATCCATTCTTAACTTCCACGAAATGAAAAAGAGGGGTGAAAAAATCACCTACATCACCGCCTATGACTTTCCCATGGCCAGCTTTGTGGAAAAAGCCGGTATCGACATGATCCTAGTCGGTGACAGCGCCGGCATGGTGGTCCACGGTTACTCCGGGACCGTTCCGATGACCATGGATCAGATGGTGGCCCATGCCGAAGATGTGAGGAGAGGAGCACCTAACACCTTCGTTATCGGTGATTTGCCTTTCCTATCCTACCAGCTATCCACGGAGAACGCCATCTATAATTCGGGCCGGTTTTATAAAGAGGCTAGTGTTGACGCCGTCAAACTGGAAGGCGGCCGGTGTTTAATCTCTCAAATCAAAGGCATTGTGGATAGCGGGATGTCGGTCATGGGCCATATCGGCCTGACTCCCCAGAGCTCGGGCCAACTGGGCGGCTTTAAAGCCCAAGGCCTCACCGTAGAAACCGCCATGGAACTACTGCAAGACGCCGCGGCCGTAGAAAAGGCGGGCGCTTTCGCCCTCCTAGTGGAAGCCGTCCCTCCAGAAGTGGGTAAAATAATTACCGAAACAGTTAAAATCCCGGTACTGGGCATCGGCGCTGGCATGTATACCGACGGCCAAGTCCTGATTAATGGTGACATACTGGGCATGTTTGAGGCTTTTACCCCTAAGTTCGTCAAGAGATACGCCAACGTGGGTGAAATTATCGTGAAAGCTTTCACCGAGTACGCCGAAGACATCAGGAGCGGCAAGTTCCCTGAGGAGAAACACTGCTATCGCATGCTGGAAGGGGAACACGAAAAGCTGCAGGCCCGACTCAAGAAAGGCCCGATTCAATAAATTTCAAACCTGGCGGCTAAAGGCTCTGTAGCGGGAGAGGGCACTACCTGATTCAGGGCCACGAATAAATTCACCGAGCGGGAAGATTGCTCCCACCGCCGATTAAAGACAGAAATATCTCCTGGGTGACCTCTTCCCCGGGCTGCAGGATAATGAAGTCGTCTTCGGACCACTTACCGCCGACCATTTTTTTAAAGAGAGACAGAGAACCTTTAATCTCTTCATAGTCCACCTTGAGGAACGCGGCGTTCGCTCGGGCATGCTCACGATAAACCGCCGGGTCATAGGTCCCGGTATCTACCAGAGCCACGCGGGTATAATTCTTGAACATCTCGCTGATGACCCATTCGGCGGTCTCCCGACCATAGCGCTCGGTATATTCAGCAAACGAGCCCAGGGGAGATTTCGCCTCGTCAATCCATCCCTTATTCAAGTAATAGGTGCCCGGCGCTTTCTCATGCTCCTTGCGGTGGGCCTCAGCGGAGCCCAACCAGAAACTAATACAGTCATGAGCCCTAGGGATAACTACCGGCTGTTTTCCCGCTTTCACCCCCAGAATACCGCTGCCACAGGCGCCGTAACCAAGCAGGATATAGTCTATATCATCACCGGCCTGGTGGATTATTTCCTGGATGGCCTGCGGCATTTTATTGGGCGTGCGGTGGAGTCCCTGCTCCAGAAATTCAAAGCACGCCCCGGGGGCATCAACGGCCAATAGCTCATTTTTTAACACCCGGCAGGCGATTACCAGCATTTTCATATTCTTTCCCTCACTTAGATTCTAGCACGGTGGCCGGTCTACCGACAACCTGACAGCAAGCTGCGCCGCGCCTTATTCTCCCAGCGCCAAGTGGCGGAGGAAAGTCTCCTCAAAATCCGGCCGCCCGGAAAGCTCGATGTGGCGCACCTGAACAGAAATCTGGTCGGCCCGTGTCCTTTCCTCCAGATTTATCAGGGCGCGCAAAGCCCCGTCCATCGCTCCGCCGCCAATGAAGTGAATCCTCTCCAAGGGAATCGGTGGAATCAGGCCCAGTGCCACCGCTTTCGCGCGGTTGATGTAGTTACCGAACACGCCCGACAGTAGGATCTCCCGGAGGTCGCCGGCGCCGATACCGGCCTCTTTCATCAGCAGCTCAATGCCGGCGCGCATGGCCCCCTTAGCCAACTGAAGTTCCCGGACATCCTGCTGGGTAATGGTAACCTCCGCTGCTCCGTCTTGAAAGATAACGAATTCCCGGCTCTCTCCCCGGGTGCGAACCCGCGGTGTCAGCTCCGCCGCCAGAGAAGATCCGGCCTCCGAGGGCAGGAGCATCCGTCCTTTGCAGTCAAGCACCCCCGCCCGGAAGAGTTCGGCTACCAAGTCAATCAGCCCGGAGCCGCAAATACCCCGGGGCACCGTGCCGCCAATCACCGTGTAGTCCAGAGACGGGACGGCCTGAAAGGAACTGACCGCTCCGCGGGCGGCGCGCATACCGTATTTTATCCGCCCGCCCTCAAACGCGGGGCCGGCGGCGGTAGAGGCGGTGAAAACACCGTCCGGTGTGGCCAGCATGACCTCGCCGTTGGTGCCGATGTCAATTGCCAGCCGGGGTGCATCCGCCCGGGACAACCTCGTTGCCAGCATCACGGCCACGGTATCGGCGCCGACAAAGCTGGCAATAGACGGCAGAACATGGACTCTTCCCCGCGGGTGAATCTGCAGCCCCAGCTCTTCCGCCGGGAGGCACAGCGCCCGGTTCAATCCGCCCACATACGGGGCCACGGCAATGTGCCGCGCGTCCAGTCCGAGTAGTGAATGCAGCATGGTGGTATTACCCACCACCGTGGCCTCAAAGATACGCTCCCTGGCCCGCCCGGCGTTCCGGCAGAGCCGCAGCAGAAGCTGGTTCAGCCCTTTGACCAACTCTTTCTGAAGCTGGCTCCTCTTTTCCGAGCTCTCCTGCATGTAAAGTATCCGCGATATAACGTCGGCGCCAAAGGTTATCTGGGGATTCAGCTCCGCATCTAGGGTAATCACTTGCCCGCTGTCCAAGTCAACCAGCCCTACGGCCAGCGTGGTGGTACCGATATCCATAGCCACCCCCAGGACACCAGCTGCCGAACCGGGCGGGTCAAGAGCGGCGACGTTATTCCCCACCATGACCGCTTCGCCTTTAAAATTCTGCTCCCGGAGTCGAGCAGAAATGCCCTGCAGCAGCGATAAGCCGGCGGTCACCGAGCCAGGCTCGGAACCCTCCAGGTAATCGGCCAGGCAGTCCCAGTCCGCCCGCTGGTCACTTAACGCCGGTTTATCGAGGGTAAACTGTCTCCGGCGGACGTTGGGCAGCAGCGGGATTTCCTCTCCCAGCAGGCCAAAGCCCACCTTAGCCTGCAAGGCCTCTATTTTCGGCAGGGAGACTGCACCAGGGACTTCCACGGTTACCTGGCAGGCCAGACGCCAGCCATCCCGCAGTTCCTCTTCGGTGAGCTTTTCCTCTTCTTGGGCCGTCAGTTTCTGGTTGACGCCGGCAACCTTGACCTGGCATTTTAAGCAGGTGCCCTGCCCGGCGCAGGGCGAGTCCAAGGCAATCCCGGACGCAATCAAGGCCTCCCGGAGGTTAGCCCCGACCTTTACTTTCAGATCCCGACCCGCCGGGAGCACCCGAATACTTACCTTCATCTAGGCCAGCTTCCCTTCCCGAAAGGCTTTAATATATTCGGCGCAGAACTTATCCCGGTTCAACAGCGCTTCGGCCGCCCGCAGGCCGGCCATCAATTCCCGGTCGGTCGGGTCAATAATGACCGAATCCAGTCCCTGGGACATGGCAGCCACCAGATAGGTTCGGTTAATCAGCTTACGGACTGGCATCCCGAAGGAAACATTGGTTAGGCCGCAGATGGTGTGCACGCCGGGGAACTTTTCCATAATTTTACCGAGGGCGCCCAGCATAGCCACGGCGGACCCGGTATCGGTGGCGATGGGATAGACCAAGGGGTCGATATAGATATCGTCCAAGGCCACACCTTCTCCGGTGAGCCGGGTCACCAGCTGCTCAGCCACTTTGACTTTATCACCTTCGGTGGAGGCGATACCGGCATCACTCTGGCACAGGGCGACAATCTTACCTTTATATTTCTTCACCAGCGGCAGCATACCTGCCATACGGCTCTCTTCCAGACTGATGGAATTAATCATGACCGGCCTTTTGGCCCGCTCCAGCGCGGCGGCAATGGCCTCAGCGCTGGGGCTATCAACACAGAGAGGCACCTCGGTCGCCTCCTGAACGGTCTCCACCAGCCAGCACAGGTATTCAAGTTCCTGCCCGACGAAGCTGCCGGCATTGACGTCAATGTAGTCCGCGCCTGCTTCCGCCTGAGCTTTAGCCTCGGCGCGGATAAAATCAGCATCCTTACCGGTAATGGCCGCACTTATTGCCTTACGCGACGAGTTTACCCTTTCCGCCACAATCAACATGAAATTTTATCCTCCTTCTGTAAAATATATTCTAAAGCATCGCGTGGGAACTGTCCAGAAAGAAAACGGACCGGACGAGAAATAAGTCCCCAGCGCTACAAAAGAGCCGCCTTTCTCCGACGAGATAGTATATTTCCCCATATTCAGGCCATCACCCTGTTTTTCAGCCATCTGATGGGGTCTGAGGGTGGGTCTGGAGCGTTCCTCAGGTGATATACAGCCCGTTTTCTTTGATATACCGATCCACCAGCTCAGGGACAAGATGGCGGACGGATAAGCCTCGCACCACCCGTTCCCGGATAGCCGAGGCGCTGATATCTATTTCCGGACGGTCCAGCAGTACCACCCGCGGTGATATGCCGGGGAGCTTCTTTTCCAGAGATTTCAGTCTGGGCTTTGGTACGCCCGGCCGGTTGACCACCACCAGATAGCACATTTCCATCAGCCGGAAAGGTTCCTGCCACTGAGGAAGCTGATTTAAATTATCCCGTCCCAGAACGAAAAAAAGATCGTCATCACTACCCATCTTCTCCCGCAGCTCGACCATGGTGTCCACGGTATAGGAAGGCCCGGCCCGCTCTATTTCTAGAGTCGATATTTGGAAATCGGGCTTATCGGCTAGGGCCAAGTGCAGCATCTGGAGACGGTGCTCCCTCGAAGTTACCGACCAGTCCGCTTTCAGCCACGGCTGGCCGGCGGGTACGAAAATAACCACCGCTAGGCCAAGCCTAACCATCACCTCCTCGGCCACGATAAGGTGGCCGATATGCACGGGGTCAAAAGTACCCCCCAGCACGCCGATATTCATGGCATTACCACTCCCACTCCAGAGTCCCGCAGCGTACTTTATCGCCCGGTTTTATCCCGGCCTTTTGCAGCGTCCGGCCAATACCCAGCCGGGTAAGCCGTCTCTTCAACTGATAGCGCACCTCGGGACTGACTGTCCCTCCCTCAGCAACCAAGCGTCCCATGCCCGGAGCTTCAACGATAAAGGTGTCCCCCTCCCGGTGCACACCAGCGCCGGTGCCCCTAGGCTGAGGACGAAAAATCTTTCGGGGTATCCTCTCACCGGTCTCCTTCTCCACAGTAATCCCCACCAGCATATCGGCCACTGCCGCCATAAGCCGGTCAACCCCATCCCCAGTCTCTGCCGATACGAAGAGGACCTTAACGCCAGCTTTACCAAAGGTATCTCCTATCCCGGCCTGGCGGGCTCGCACCTGAGGCAAATCAATCTTATTGACCGCCACCAGCTGCAGCTTCTGCGCCAGCGCCGAGTCAAACAAACTGAGCTCGTTGTTCACCCGCACCATATTATCCAGCGGCGACTCAGCGCTACCATCGACCAAGTGGACCAGCAATCTGGTCCGCATAATATGGCGCAGAAAACCGTGACCCAGGCCCCGGCCCAAGTGAGCGTCCTCTACCAGTCCCGGTATCTCCGCCAAGACAAAGCCTTGCCGGCCGTCTTCCACCGCGCCCAACATCGGCTCCAGCGTAGTGAAAGGATAGCTGGCAATTTTCGGCCTAGCGGCCGAGGCCGCGGCCAGTAAAGTTGACTTACCTACGTTGGGATAGCCAATGATACCAGCGTCCGCAATCAGCCTCAATTCCAGTACTACCGAGCTCTCTTCTCCGGACTCACCGTGCTGGGCTATCCGCGGCGCCTGATTAGTCGACGAGCTGAAGTGAGTATTACCCAGTCCTCCTTTTCCGCCCCGGGCCACCACTACCGACTGGCCCGGCTCGTCTAGGTCAGCGATGATAGCATCATCACCTGCCGGGCACTTCCGGGATACCACGGTGCCAGCGGGTACCGACAGAACCACAGCTTCCCCGTTCCGACCGTGCTTCTTTTTACCCCGTCCGCCCTCGCCGTTTCCTGACCGATACATTCTTTTCGTCCTGAATTTTCGCAGGTCGGTTACTGTCGAGTCGGCCTTCACCACGATACTACCTCCCACACCCCCATCGCCACCGTCCGGCCCACCGTAAGGCACAAACTTTTCCCGGCGGAAGCTTATGGCACCATCCCCACCTTTACCAGCTTTTACCACTATTCCTACCCAATCAATCACTCTACTATCCTCATTCCTATCGCCTCTACAAATATCAGTAAATATAATCAGTATAATTATATACTATTCTAATAATTTATCACCTTCTTATTCTTAGTAATGATTATCATAATAATATAGTGGGGATATACCGCTTAATGAAGCTACATTAGCCAATATCCCTGTTTAGGGAAAATAAAAATGGAGGCAAAATTTTCACAAAATTCTCACAGGTGAATTACAGAGACATTATATAAATCTTTCTCGAGTTAGGACTGCAATGGAATGCCAAGGTTCGGTGCGCGGGAAAAGAAAACCGGCGACAGAAGCTTTGAGGATTATTTGGCTCTGCGGCTCTTTGGATTTGGCACAGAATTGATTCTTTTTTGAATATCCAGAATCTTGCGTCGGAGATAAGGGTTGGCTGTAATATCACCGGTGATGTTCTGGCAGGCGTTGGTGACTGACGAGGGGTCCCGGCCCCCCAGTTCCTGCCCAATCTGGGCTACCGAGAAATTGGTCTCTTGGCGGAGAATGTACATCCCCACCCGGCGGGCTAAAGCGGTCTCTTTATCTCTCCGGCGGCTTTTTAGGTCCTCCACTGATAGCTGGAAACTGTCGGCAACTGCCTTGGTCACCAGACCCAACGTAATTGATGCGGTGCTTTCGGGTTCTTTGTCGGAGATATTCTCCAGTGCTCTGGTCGCCAGCTCAATGGTGGGCGCTGTCTGGAATAACCGGGCGTAAGCGATGACGCGGTTTAGGGAACCTTCCAGTTCCCGGATGTTTTGTAGGGAACGCCGGGCCAGAAATTCTAGTATCTCCAAGGTAGCTTCCACACCTCTCTGCTTGACTTTGGCCTCCAGTATAGCTAGGCGCGTTTCGAAGTCAGGTAGCTGGATGTCCACCAGTAGTCCCCATTCGAAACGGGAACGCAGCCGTTCAGTGAGTGAGGTTATAGATTTCGGCGGCTGGTCACTGGTCAGTACTACTTGGCGGTTGGCGTGATGCAGCTCGTTAAAGATATGGAAAAAGCATTCCTCAGTCTGCTCCTTGCCGCTGATGAAGTGGATATCATCCACAAGCAGCATGTCGGCGTTGCGGTATTTACGGCGGAATTCGTCCACATTTCTTTCCCGGACGGTATTCACGAACTCGTTGGTGAACTGCTCGGCACTGAGGCAAATCACGTTAGTGTGGTGGGCGGTGACGGCTTGGCCGATGGCATGCAGGAGATGGGTCTTGCCCAGCCCCACTCCCCCGTAGATAAACAGCGGGTTATAGCTTTGCCGAGGGCTCAGGGCTACCTCTTGGGCGGCGGCGTAAGCAAAATGGTTACCTTTACCAACGATGAACGTATCGAAAATATAATTTGATTTGAATACCGAGGAGGATAAGGGCGCAGCCGGAGAGTGTTTCCTGGCAGTAGCGTATGCCTCAGACGAGTTTTTATACTTGCCGTCTACTTGGAAGACTATCCTGATATTAGGGGAGGCGGTGATGCCGATTAGCGTTTTTTCAATCAGTGAGCGCTGGTTCCGGTTCAGATATTCGGCGACAAAGACATTCGGCGCGCTGACGACAAACTGTTCGTCCTGATAGCTCACGCCGGTCGTTTTTTCCAGCCAAGTACGGTAGTTCGGTTTGCTTACTTGGACCTGCAACTCGCCTAAAGCGGCGTTCCAGATTGCTTGTGCTGGTCTAGTTCCCATCAATCCTTTCCGTGTATCTTTGATCCGGTTTGACGCTTAAAATCCCTTCTTGGGGACAAAGACTCCCCCTCAAGGTATAAACATACTCCTATTACCTATCATCGGGAACTTGTCAGCGGGAGGTTTCCGGACAAGAGGCCAATGGTTCCGTTCCTAGTTGATGGATTAGAGAATACCACTAGAGGTTTTGGCTGGCAAGGGTTTTGGCGGTTATCGCTGGGTATTTTTCGTCCCCTTCTTCCCTTGCTAAGTGTATCGGGCTTTCTTTTTTGCTTAATTTTGCGGGGATAGCCTCAAAACAGCGGTTGTGGCAAAAATATTTTAATGTTAGAATTTAGTACCGGTATTGGGAGACCAAAGTTGCGCGTTCTTTTCATGGGCACCCCTGAGTTTGCGGTTCCGCCTCTGGAGTACCTCTGCCTGAACCATTACCAGGTCATCGCCGTTTACACCCAGCCGGATCGGCCGGCGGGAAGAGGTCGTTCCCTGAGTCCTTCTCCGGTGAAGAAAGCGGCACTGGCCCGAGGTTTAACGGTAGTACAGCCGGCTAATCTGAAAGAGGCGGCGGCGGTGGCACAGCTAGCTGGTTTCCGTCCTGATATTATCGTGGTGGCGGCCTTCGGTCAAATTCTGCCGCCGTCGGTTCTAGAGATACCGCGCCACGGGTGCCTTAACCTTCATCCCTCGCTCCTGCCTAGGTTCAGGGGCGCTGCACCGGTAGCGGCGGCCATTTTGGCGGGAGACGAGTCCACCGGGGTGAGTATTATGCTGATGGATAGCGGCTTGGATACCGGACCAGTTTTGGCCCGAAAGACGGTTACAATTGCCCCGCAGGACACTACCGGTTCCCTGACGGATAAACTGTTACAGGTGGCCGCCCGGCTGCTCCCAGAGGTCGTGATTGGCTGGACAAGAGGTGAAATTAAACCCCAGCCTCAGAATGAGGCGGGGGTGACCTACTGCCAGGTCCTCACCAAGAAGGACGGGGAGATTTACTGGCGGCGGCCGGCAATGGCTATCGGACGGCAGGTGCGCGCCTATCAGCCTTGGCCGGGAAGCTACACTAGGTGGCAAGGAAGGCGGCTGGAGATTAGGGAAGCGGTGCCGCTACTGGGGGGTAAGCCCTTGGAGGCAGGACGGGTGGTGGCGTTGAAAAAAGAGGGGGCAGCCTTCGGTGTGAATACTGGTGACGGGATTCTGGGCGTGCTCCGGGTGCAACTTGAGGGGAAGCGGGCGATGTCCGCCACCGAGTTTGTCAGAGGGCAGCAGCCGTTTATCGGGGCGGTGCTGCCCGATTAGTTAAGGAGGTTACTTTGTCTTTACCGGAGAAGCTGGACCAGTTTGAGACTCTGGTCAATATGCTGGCTAGGCTACGGGCCCCGGACGGCTGTCCTTGGGACCGGGAGCAGACCCACGCCTCGCTGCGGGACGACCTGCTCGAAGAGTGCTACGAGGTTCTGGAGGCCTTGGATGAAGGGGCGTCAAGGCGGCTCTGCGAGGAGCTGGGCGACCTGCTGTTGCAGATAGTATTTCATGCCCGGATTGCTACCGAAGCCGGCGATTTTGAACTGGGAGACGTTCTCCGCGAAATAAACACGAAACTCATCCGCCGCCACCCCCACGTCTTCGGCTCGCTCCAAGTGAAGGACGCCGATGAGGTACTGCTGAACTGGGAGGTGTTCAAGAAGAGGGAGAGGGGTAGCGAGATCTCGACACTGGCCAACGTGCCTAAGCAACTGCCGGCATTGAGCTACAGCCAGGAAATTCAGGGCCGGGTGGCGAGGGTTGGCTTTGACTGGGAGAATGTTGATGGTGTTATCGATAAACTGGTAGAGGAAGTAAGAGAACTAAAACAAGTGGACAACTGTGAGCAGCGGAGGCACGAGTTTGGCGATTTGCTCTTTACCCTGGTGAATGTGGCCCGCCAGTTGGGCGTAGACTCGGAGGCGGCGTTACGGGAAGCCAATAAGCGGTTTTTCCGCCGTTTTTCCTACATGGAAGAGGCCTGTCGGAGGCGTAGGGTAAATATCGTGGAATTAACCTTTGACGAGCAAGGTGCCCTGTGGGAGGAAGCCAAGCGGGAGGTGGCCTGAGAATGGTCGGGGCGAGAGGATTTGAACCTCCGACCTCAGCGTCCCGAACGCTGCGCGCTAACCGGACTGCGCTACGCCCCGCCAGAAGTATTATAAACGGAATTGACCTCTTCTAGCAAGGAGGGCGTAAGAGAGGCGGAGCCCCCAGAATATAAGTCTTCGGGGTGTTTAAGAGAGGTGTTCGCCCCTCTTTCCAAACCCTTTCCCCTCCATTATCAAGGGAGAGAGGTAAAAGAGGTGGGCTCCTAATAAATATAGTTAAAGTGGGGATAAGGTTACCAAAGCGGTGAACTGATGAAATACTGTGTGTTGATACTTGATGGTGCCTCCGGCTGGCCCTTACCAAGGTGGGGTGGTAAGACCTGCCTAGAGCTGGCCCACACCCCTAATCTGGACGCTCTGGCGCAGCAGAGCCTGCTGGGGCTAGTCCGTACCGTACCGCCCGGGATGGAGCCGAGCAGCGCCTGCGCCTGCATGTCCGTGCTCGGATATGACCCAAAGGTCTATTTTCGCGGGCGGGCGGGCATTGAGGCTAGGGGCTTGGATATCCCCATTGGCGAAGGGGAAGTCGTTTTCCGCTGTAATCTGGTGGCGGTCCGCGATAGGAAAATGTGGAGCTACAGTGCGGGCTATATCAGCACGGATGAGGCTCGGACCTTGGTTACTGCACTAAACCAGAGTCTCGGTAGTGATGAGGTGCGCTTTTATCCTGGGGTCAGCTACCGACATATCTGCAAGCTCAAAGGCCATGAGGATACGCTCCAGGCTAGCTGTACGCCGCCGCATGACATCCCGGGCCGGTCGGTGGCCGAATTTCTGCCCCGCGGCCCGGGTAGTGAAGTCCTGCGCGACCTGATAAGGCGCTCGGCGGCGGTGCTCCGGGAGCATCCGGTGAACCTAGCCCGGCAGGCCCGTGGTGAGATACCGGCGACCATGCTCTGGCTTTTCTGGGGGAGTGGCCAGGTGCCGGATATGCCCGCTTTTCAGGAGCTTTACGGTCTCGAGGTGGCGCTGACCTCCGGGGTTGATCTTCTCCACGGCCTGGTCCGGATGGCGAACATGGCCGAGCTGGAAATCGCCGGCGTCACCGCTGGCCAAGACAACGACTACGCCGCCCAGGCTGTCGGCGCCGTTGAGGCGCTGGCCAAGTATGACTTGGTGGTGGTCCATATTGAAGCGCCGGACGAGGCTGCCCACGACAACTCGATTGACGATAAAGTAGCGGCTATCCAGAGAGCCGATTGGGAAGTGGTCGGCCGGCTGCGCGCCTGGCAGGGAGACGCCCTGCGGCTGCTGGTCTTGCCCGACCACGCCACCCCGATTGAAGTGCAGACCCACACCGATGATCCGGTGCCGTTTTTGCTCTGGGGAGAAGGGTTTACGGCTAACGGGGGTAGAAGATTCACCGAGGCCGAGGCCAAAAAGACTGGCTTTTTCATCGAGGAAGGGTATAAGATAATGGGTAGGCTAGTGGGGAAGGTTAAGGAGTAAATGGCTTTAATCGTGCAGAAATACGGCGGCTCTTCGGTGGCGGATGCGGAGAAAATTACCAAGGTCGCCCGGCGTATCGCTCGGACAAAAAATCAAGGCAACCAGGTAGTGGTGGTCGTCTCGGCGATGGGGGACACTACGGACGAGCTAATTGAGCTGGCTTACCGGATTTCGGAAACGCCGGACAACCGAGAGCTAGACGTTCTCCTTTCCACCGGTGAAGTTGTTTCCAGTACCCTGCTGGCCATGGCGCTGCATCACATGGGCTATCCGGCCATTAGTCTCAGCGGGGCTCAGGCGGGGATACGTACCGACTCGGTGTACAATCGGGCCCGCATCCTCAAGGTAGAGTCTCGGCGGGTGGTCAAGGAGCTGGAGAGAGGGAACATTGTCATCGTCGCCGGCTTCCAAGGGATTACTGACGAGATGGACGTCACCACTCTAGGGCGAGGTGGCTCGGATACTACCGCCGTGGCACTGGCGGCCAGCTTGGGCGCCGAGGTATGCCAGATATATACCGATGTGGAAGGGGTATATGACGCCGACCCGCGTCTGGTCCCGGAAGCCCGTCCCTTGGCGGAGATGGGCTACGAGGAGATGCTGGAACTGGCTAGTTATGGGGCCAATGTACTGCACCCGCGGGCGGTGGAACTGGGGGAGCTATTTAACGTGCCGATTCTGGTAGCTTCTAGCTTCACGGAAAAACCGGGAACATTAATTCATGGAGGGGTATCGATGGAAGTACGCGAGAAGGTGAGAGGCATTGCTCATAACCTTGATGTGGCCAAGATAACGGTTATCGGTGTTCCGGACTGTCCCGGTATTGCCGCGTCTATCTTTGAGCCTCTGGCTAGGGCCGGCATCAGCGTGGATACTATCGTGCAAAACGCCAGTATTGAGAAGGTTACTGACTTGACCTTCACCGTGACTACAAGCCAGTTGTCGCGGGCAATGGAGGTCGTTAAACCCATTGCCGGATCCATCGGTGCCAGAGACTGTGTCAGCGATGCCACACTGGGTACGGTTAGTATTATCGGTACAGGTATGCAGAATACGCCTGGCTATGCTGCCCGGATGTTCAATGCCCTCAGTGAAAAAGGCGTAAATATCCAGCTGATTACGACCTCGGAGGTAAGGATAACCTGTATCATTACCGAGGCCAAGGTGAAAGACGCGGTGCGTGCCCTGCACCATGCTTTTGAAATAGAAATAGAAGGCTGATAAGTGGCACCCGCCTAGACGGAGACGACTTCCTTGACTTCCGGGATTTCCTCCCGCAGCAATTTTTCGATTCCCATCTTCAAGGTCATGGTAGACATGGGGCAGTTGGCGCAGGCCCCGGTCAGGTTTACCTTGACAATGCCATCATTAACCTCAATCAGTTCCACATTACCACCATCCGCTTCCAGAGAGGGACGTATCCGGCTCAGTACTTCTTCTACTTTTTCGCGCATTTATAATCTCCTTCGGTTTGAACTTGTTTACTTCATATTTAATTCTAACCTTGAGCAGGGTGTACCGTCAAATTGAATCGCCGGCGCCTCTCTGAAATACCCCACTTTATTACTCTGGAACAGGGTGTTCTGGAGACGCCCCGCTTATTTACCTAGGGAAAGGAAATTTAAGAAGGGCGAAACCTCCGAGTTACGCTTATCGGGAGTTTATGCGGGACACGGTTTCGGGTATAATTAAGAGGGTTATCGAGGGACGGAGTCCCCCGCAAGTAATTAAAGAGGAAACGGGTATAATAAACAAAAATTATTGAGAACGTGACTTGAAGAAAGGGCAAAAAGCTTGTTTAGTTGTTTTGGTTGGAGTAGAATGTATTATTCAAAATTGGGTTTATTCGGGAGCGGGGCATGACCTATCAGGAGGAAAGGCTGGCCAGACTGAAGCGCCAGAGCGGTAAGCAGGCCATAGCCTTGGCGGTACGGGGGCACTGGCAGGAGGCGGTGGTGGCTAATAAACTTATCATAGAGAACTTCCCTAGGGATGCGGAGGCCCATAATCGTCTGGGCCGGGCTTATATGGAGCTTGGAGAACTTACCCGATCAAGAGAAGCCTACCAGCGGACGATGGAGCTTGACCCTTTTAACGCCATTGCCAAAAAGAACCTGCAGCGTTTGGACTACCTGGGAGAGGAAAAGGCGGTCGGCGCTGAGGGGGGAACGCGTAAGGTCGAGCCGCAGCAATTCATTGAGGAAATAGGTAAAGCCGGCGTGGTCGACCTTTACCACCTGGCGCCAACTGAGCTATGGGCGCGGATGGTGGCTGGTGACGAGGTATATTTGAAGATAGCTGGTACTAGGTTAACCGTGGAAGATAGCCGCGGGGAATATCTGGGACAGGTTGACCCCAAACATGAGCAACGGCTGGTCAGATTAATGGAGGGGGGCAATAAGTATTCCGCGGCCGTGGTCAGCTCGGCGGGAGAAACGATGACGGTTATCATTAGAGAGATGTATCAGGACCCGAGCCAAGCAAGGCGGCTTTCTTTCCCCCCTAAAGAGATGGAGGAAGCCAAGCCCTATGTTGACGAGAGAGTATTCAAGCTGGAATCAGAGCATGAGGAGATAATGCCCGAAGGGTTCGGCTACACTATAGTCGACAGAGGAGGGGTAGTGGTAACGCCGGAAGAGCCGTCGGGCATCAGCGATGATATAGTCAGCGAGGAAGAATAGGAGGTTCTGGGAACATGGTTCTAGGAACAGTCAAACCGGTAAATATTGAAGAGGAAATGCGGAGCTCTTACCTCGATTACGCCATGAGTGTCATCGTTTCCCGCGCCTTACCCGATGTACGGGACGGATTAAAACCGGTACACCGGCGTATTCTATATGCCATTAACGACATGGGACTGGTGCATGCCAGCCCCCATCGGAAGAGCGCCCGCATTGTTGGTGAGGTGCTGGGTAAGTACCACCCCCATGGTGACACCTCGATTTATGACGCTATGGTGCGTATGGCACAGGACTTCTCCATGCGGTATCCGCTGGTTGACGGACAAGGTAACTTCGGTAGTGTGGATGCCGATCCCCCGGCGGCTATGCGTTACACTGAAGCCCGTCTGGCTAGCGTTGCCGGAGAGATGCTGGTCGATATTGAAAAAGAAACCGTGGACTTCATGCCTAACTTTGACGAAAGCTTAAAAGAGCCTAAAGTCCTGCCCACCCGCTTACCCAACCTACTGCTCAACGGTAGTTCCGGGATTGCCGTGGGGATGGCGACCAATATTCCCCCGCATAACCTTGGGGAGGTGTGTGACGCTATTTCCTTTCTCATCGATAGCCCCAAGGCGACGCTTGATGACCTTCTCCAGTTTATCCATGGCCCTGACTTCCCTACGGCGGGTATCATCCTGGGGCAGGAAGGGATTAAAAATGCCTACGCCACCGGACGCGGCAAGATAGTGATTCGTGCCAAGTCCCGTATCGAAAGTGTCAGTCAGACCGGCCACCACCAGATAGTGGTTACCGAGCTGCCCTATCAGGCAAATAAGGCCGCCCTGATGGAGACGATGGCCGAGCTGGTTAAGGATAAGAAAATCGTGGGTATCAGTGACTTGCGTGACGAGTCTGACCGTCAGGGTATGCGGATTGTTATTGAGCTGAAGAAAGAGGCCCATCCGGAACAGGTGCTGAATAACCTATATAAGCACACCGCCATGCAATCGTCTTTCTTCGCCAATATGCTGGCGCTGGTCGGTGGGCAGCCTAGGGTAATCAGCCTGAAAGAAGCGCTGCAATTTTATATCGACTTTCGGCACGAGGTTATTACCCGGCGCTCTAGGTTTGAACTGAAAGAGGCCAAAGCGCGAGCCCACATACTGGAAGGACTGAAAATCGCGCTGGATAATATTGACCGGATAATTGCCACCATTCGGAAGTCCGAGACCGCCGAGGTGGCTCGCCAGAACCTCATAGACGGCTTCGGTCTGTCCCAGGCGCAGGCGCAGGCGATTCTGGAAATGCAGTTACGCCGCTTGGCTAACCTGGAGCGGCGCAAGGTGCTTGAGGAGTATGCCGAGGTGGTGAAAAAGATTGCCTATCTGGAAGACCTGCTGGCCAACCCACGACGAATGCTTCTCCTGATAAAGGGAGAGGTGGACGAGTTAAAGTCTCGGTATGGCGACTCGCGGCGGACCGAGATAGCCGAGTGGGGGGAGGTGTCATTCCGTGAAGAAGACCTTATTCCCCATCAAAGAATGGTGGTAACCCTGACCAAGAGGGGATATGTTAAGAGGGTACCCACTCACCTCTATACCCCACAGCATCGCGGCGGTAAGGGGATTATCGGCATGTTGACTCGGGAGGAAGACGCGGTCAAGCTGTTGACAGCGGCGGATACCCATGATAGCATGCTTTTCTTTACCAACCAGGGTAAGGTCTTTTGCCTCAAGTGCCACGAACTCCCGGGGGACAGCTCCCGCGTGGCCAAGGGGACGGCGGTGATTAATTTGTTCCCCGTGACCGAGGGAGAGATAGTCACGGCGATGGTGGCAGTGGCCGATTTTACGCCGGACACCTTTATACTGATGGCTACCTGCAGAGGAGAGATAAAGAAGACGGCGCTGGATAAGTTCGCTGCGGTGCGGAGTAACGGGCTTATTGCTATGGACCTGACCGAGAAAGACGAGCTGGTAGCCACAAGCCTGACCACCGATGGGAACGATGTGATACTGGTAACCCGACAAGGGCAGTCCATCCGGTTTGCCATTAAGAGTCTGCGGGCTAGCTCCCGGACCAGCGGCGGCGTGCGCGCCATCCGCTTGGTCTCCGATGACCGTGTGGTCAGCATGGATAAAATCGAGTCCGATATCGAGACCTGCCTACTGGTGGTGACGGCCGGCGGCTTTGGTAAGCGAGTGCGGCTTAAGGATTATCCGCGGCAGCACCGGGCCGGCGGTGGGGTAAGGACTTTCAAAATAATGGCAGAGACGGGCGAGGTGGTGGCGGCCAAGGTGGTGGCTCTATCGGAGCAGGTGATGATAATCTCGGCAGATGGGATTGTCACCCGCACGCCGGTGGAAGAAAAAAACCCCAGGCAGGGAATTACCTGTCAGGGCCGGGTCACCAAGGGGGTGAGGCTAATGGAGCTTAGGGACAGCGATAAAGTGGTGGCGGTTACTTCCTTTGTCGTGGAGGAAGATAAAAGGAAAAGCGAAACCTGAGCCTGCCTGACCTAGCCACCTAACTTTTGCCGGCAGACCAGGTGACGACCCTCTAGACCGCAGGCTTGGCAGGGATTATGGCGGCAGTCGGGGGTCTCGGTGTTTTCCATCGCCTGCCGGTGTTCCCGTTTCAGGAAATCGGCCGATATCCCGGTGTCAATGTGAGACCAAGGTAGAGGTTCATCTGGGGGGCGCTCGCGCCGGGCATAGAAATCAGGCTCAAGCCCGCTCTCGGTAAAAGCGCGGCGCCAGTTTTCGTAGTTGAAGTGCTCGTCCCAGGCGTCAAAGGTCGAGCCCAGTTGCCAGGCGTGGTGAATGACTTTGCCCAGGCGTCGGTCTCCCCGCGACAGCACCGCCTCCAAGAGGCTTAGCTTCGGATCCGACCACGATAGCCGGACTCCTTTCCGGCGTAGTCCCGCCCTGAGAATTTCGTGTTTGGCGTTAAGTGATGCCTCGTTCTCCTGGGCTACCCGCTGGAAGGAAGTATGCGGCTTGGGGATAAAGGTGGCGACGCTGATTCTTAACTGGGGGGTTTTGCCACTGGCCTGCCGACCCGCGGCGCGGACTTTTTCCACGAGCTGGACGATTCCCTCAACGTCATCGAAGGTCTCGGTGGGCAGGCCGACCATGAAATACAGTTTGAGTGCGTGCCAGCCCTGGGCGAAGGCGGTGGTCACCGTCTCTAGGAGGATATCTTCTGGGACATTCTTGTTGATGGTCTGCCGCAGTCTATCGCTGCCGGCTTCCGGGGCGAAGGTGAGCCCGGTCCGGCTGCGCGCAGGCAGGGAACCCATCAATTTTACCGAAGAATTATCAATGCGCAGGCTGGGTAGCGACAGGGCGAGGTTTGGGTAGTGATGGGCTAATTCGGTCACCAGCTGGTCAATGCCGGTATAGTCGCAGGTGCTCAGCGAGACTAGGGAGACCTCATCGTAGCCGCAGTTGGCGACGAGCTCACCGGCCGCCCGCACCACCTCTTCCTTGGGGCGCTCACGCACTGGACGGTAGGTAAAGCCGGCTTGACAGAAGCGGCAGCCGCGGCTGCAGCCCCGCTGAATCTCGATGGCCCCTCGGTCGTGAACCACCTCGATAAAAGGGACCACCGGGCATGTGATCGAGGGTGGCAGACTGGTCACCATTCGCCGCGGAATGCGAGGGCTGGCCTCGGGCGCAGTCGGGGTGATGCTTCGAAATAGTCCGTCAGCATCGTAGGTTACCCGATACAGGCTGGGCACATAGATGCTGGGGATAGCCGCAGCCCGGCGGAGCAGCTCGTTTTTGCCCCGTTCTTTACGGTCTCGAAAACAGTCCAACAGTTCCAGCAGCACCTCTTCGCCATCGCCGACGACGAAGAGGTCGATAAAGTCAGCCATCGGCTCCGGGTTCAGCGCGCCACTGCCTCCGGCGATGATTACCGGGTGAGCGTCATTTCTCTCGGTGGCTAGGACCGGGACTTGCGCCAAGTGGAGCATATTCAGGACATTGGTATAGGTCAGCTCATAGCCTAAGGAGAAACCGATGATATCAAAGTCTTTAAGCGGATGCTGGGATTCAAGGCTGAGCAAAGGGATGACTGCGGCTGACATGGCGGTGGCCATATCCACCCACGGGGCAAAGACCCTCTCGGCTAGGATGTCCGGCTGGCGATTGAGTAGGTCGTAGAGAACGGGCAGGGCGATGTTGGACATGCCGATTTCATAGACATCGGGGTAGCTGAGGGCAATCCGGATGGGGGTGGCTGCCCAGTCTTTGACGGCGCTGTTCCATTCGCCGCCGGTGTAGCGGGCCGGCTTGGTCACCTGGCTCAGTAGGTTGTCTGGGTAGGGCAAATTACGCCTCCGTGATGATGAGGATATACGACTTTAGCTTAAAAAGGGAATAAAATCAAGAAGGAGAGGTTTTGCCTCCCTTTTCTCTTGTTGGGACTTTATTTTAGAGCGAGCCGGTAGGTTATTTCCTGCCTCACTCCCTGTATCCCCCTCTCCAAACAGTAGGAGGGTGGGGAATAAATGGGGAATAAAATTGTAGGATAAGCCGTAGATGATACGAGGGCAGTGCGGATGGGAAAGGAAAGAGGGGGCTTTAAGCCTTCTCTTGAACTCTCTTTAAGTGAAAAGTTCTAAACTTCGCGGAACTCGCCTTCTACCGTGCCTTCGCCTTCACCACCCTCTCCTTCTTCCGGTTCGGGCGGAGCTTCGCCTTCCGGCGGTGGTTCCTCACCCGATGGCGGTGGCTGCTGTTGCTGGTAAACGGCCGCGCCGACTTTCTGTATTACCTCGGACAGCTCCTTAGTGGCCTGCTGGATGGCGTTGGTGTCGGCGCCTTGCAAGGCCGAGCGTACCGCGGCCACCTTATCTTCTACCTCTTGGTTCAGGTCGGCCGGTATCTTGTCCTTCTGCTCGCGGAGGGTCTTTTCGGCGGTATAGGCTAAGGTATCCGCGTTGTTGCGTGCTTCTACCTCCTCGCGGCGCTTGGCGTCCTCGGTGGCGTGTAGTTCCGCCTCCTTCTGTAACTTTTCCACCTCTTCCTTGTTCAGTCCACTGGAGGCGGTGATGGTTATCTTCTGTTCCCGGCCGGTGCCTTTGTCAATCGCCTTGACGCTGAGGATGCCATTGGCGTCAATGTCAAAGCTGACCTCAACTTGGGGTACGCCGCGCGGCGCCGGCAGGATGCCGTCCAGCATGAAGCGCCCTAAGGTTCGGTTATCGGGGGCCATGGGTCTTTCTCCCTGGAGGACGTGAATCTCCACGCTGGGCTGGTTGTCCGCCGCCGTGCTGAAAATCTGGCTCTTGGAGGTGGGAATGGTGGTGTTGCGCGGGATGAGGGGTGTTGCCACGCTGCCTAAGGTCTCGATGCCTAGGGTAAGAGGGGTGACATCGAGCAGCAGGACGTCCTTGACATCCCCTTTCAGTACTCCGGCCTGGATGGCGGCGCCGGTCGCGACCACCTCGTCCGGGTTGACCCCCTTGTGGGGTTCTTTGCTGAAGAACTGCTTTACTTTCTCCTGCACCAGCGGCATCCGGGTCTGCCCGCCGACCAGAATCACCTCGTCAATCTGGGCGGTGGTCTTTTCGGCGTCTTCCAGTGCCTGCTTACAGGGCCCGATGGTCTTCTCTACCAAGTCCATGACCAGCTGCTCCAGTTTCGCCCGGGTAAAGGTAATGGTCAGGTGCTTGGGGCCGCTGGCATCGGCGGTGATGAAAGGGAGGTTTACCTCGGTCTGCTGGACGGTGGACAGCTCGCTCTTAGCCTTTTCTGCAGCTTCTTTCAGTCGCTGGAGGGCCATTTTGTCCTGTCTCAGGTCAATTCCCTGATCCCGTTTGAACTCATCGCACAGCCAGTCCATAACTCTCTGATCAAAGTCGTCACCGCCGAGGTGGGTGTCGCCATTGGTTGACTTGACCTGGAAGGTGCCTTCGCCCAGCTCAAGGATGGAGATATCAAAGGTGCCGCCGCCTAGGTCATAGACGGCGATGGCCTCATCATGTTTTTTGTCCAGTCCGTAGGCTAGTGCGGCGGCGGTGGGTTCGTTTACGATGCGTAGCACCTCCAGACCGGCGATTTTACCGGCGTCCTTAGTGGCCTGCCGTTGGCTATCGCTGAAGTAGGCCGGCACGGTGATGACGGCTTCGGTTACTTTCTCCCCGAGGTAGGCTTCGGCGTCCGTTTTTAGTTTTTGTAGGATCATCGCCGAGACTTCGGGCGGGCTGTAGTCCTTATCGCCCATGATGACACTGGCGTCACCGTTGGCGGCCTTGGTTATCTTGAAGGGCAGCATTTTGCGGTCGTACTCCGCGGTCGGCTCGTCGTACTTGCGCCCCATCAGGCGCTTGATGCTGAAGATGGTATTATCCGGGTTGGTTACTGCCTGACGCTTGGCTACCTGTCCCACCAGGCGTTCTCCGGTTTTGCTCGCGGCGACGGTGGACGGGGTGATGCGCCCGCCCTCGGCGTTGGTGATGATTACCGGCTCGCCGGCTTCCATTACCGCTACGGCGGAATTAGTGGTGCCTAAATCAATACCGATTACCTTGGCCATTTACTTGTCCTCCTTTTCGGCCTCTTCTCCATGGCCAACCACGGCCATGGTTGGCCGGATAACTCTATCGTGTAGTTTATAACCTTTTCTGACCTCTTCAATAACGATGCCTTCGGCCCCTTTAGCCTGCCTGACCGCTTCGTGCTGGTTGGGGTCAAAAGGCTTGCCCAGTGCCTCTATCGGGGTCAGCCCCCGGGCTTCTAGGGTGGCCTGGAACTTGCGTATAATCATCCTGACGCCGTCTATCCAGGAGTGCCGGGCTGGTTTGGGTGCGGTAGAATTCAGGGCCCGCTCTAGGTCGTCTAGGACAGGTAAAAGGCCGAGTATGAGGTCGGTATTGGCGAACTGGCGGAACTCCTGTCGGTCCTGCTCGTGGCGCCGCTTGTAGTTAACGAAGTCGGCCTGAGCTCTTTGCCAACTGGTTAGGTAGATTTCCGCCTTTTTCTTTTCCTCATCCAGTGCCTGTTTCAGGCCCTCGACGCCCTCCGTCTCCGGGACTTCCGGAGCGGTTTCATTGTTTATATTTTCTTCTGCTTCCGGTGGCATCATTATCCTTCCTGATTTATGCTACCTTAATCACCGGTCGATTAATATGACTTTAGTCACGTTGTCCTCATCTCTACATTCCGAAAAGAGAAAGTCCGGCGGCCGAGTGGGACGGTTCTCAACTTTGACCATGGTCAGCCGGTTCTTTGCCATATAATACTGCCACCAGCCCGCTCAGTAGCGAGGCGAGATAGCCTACGGTGGAGATGGTGTGGGCGTAGGGCATCCGGGTAGGCCCGAGCACGCTTACCGTGCCCTCGGCTTCTTCCGGGATACCGTACTTGCTGATGACTAGGCTGTAGTTGTGGAAAGTTTTGTCTTGGTTCTCCTTGCCGATAATTACCCGTACCTGTTGACTTTCCAGTTTCTTCGGGGCGATGGTCGGCAGCAGGTTCCGGTGCTCCACTAACTCCATTAAGCCGAGCATGTTTTGGCTGCGGGTAAATTCGGGCTGGTTGAGTATAAAGTGCAGACCATCGAGATAGGGCTCTGCGTACTCCCGTACATCTTCATCCCGCATCATCTTTATCAGGAGGTCGGCCAGCTGCTTTTCGGTGCTGGAGAGGATGGTGTCTTCGGCCAGAATTTTCTGGCGGGTCAGGCCTGAATAATTCTCATTTAGTTTGTTGGCCATAGCCGCTAGCTCCGGCTGAGATACAATCTGTTCAAAGAGTACCAGCTGCTGCTTTAGCTTGGCGCCATGGAGGACCAGTACCACCAGTGCCAGAGAGTCTTGCAGGGCGACCAATTCCACGTGCTTCAGTCGGCAGTCAGTTGACTTGGGCATGGTGACGACGGCGATATTTTGTACTTGCTGGGCCAGGAGTGTGGCGGCCAGACTGAGCCATTTCTCCAGCTCCTTCTCCACTTGGTGGAAGAGGTGGCTGAGGAAACGCTGCTCGGTCGGGGAGAGCCGGACATCTCTTAGCGATTCTACGTAGTAGCGGTAGCCGTTATCCGAGGGGATACTTCCGGCGGAAGGGTGGGCGCGGGTGATATAGCCTTCTTGTTCCAGACGGGCCATCTCATGGCGGACGGTTGCCGAGCTTACTCCCAGATTGGGGTCACTGGCAATGTCCTGTGATGGTACGGGTATCGCCCGGGCAATATATTGCCCCACTATCGACCTGAGTACGGTTCCGGTACGGGCAGATAACATCTCAATCTCCTGTTAGCACTCTAATGCTAAGACTGCTAACCGATATTAATTTAACATCTTTGGTAATTACTTGTCAAGAGAAATTTTAAGGCTAGGGTAGACAGCCACAAAACAGACGAGTGAAGGCGATGAGCAGTCGTCGTATTCCTTGACTGTAAAACTCGCCTGTGCTATATTTGAGCCGATGGATATTAACTGGTTCGGTCATTCCTGCTTTCGGATCAAAGGGAAACAGGCGATAATTATTACTGACCCGATACCATCGGATCTTGGTTATTCCCCGGGTGAGCCAACGGCCGATATCGTAACGGTAAGCCATCAGCACCCGTCTCACGCTTACGCCAAGGGAGTTGGTGGGGAGCCCAAGCTGGTTACTGGGCCCGGAGAGTACGAAATTAGCGGTGTCCTGATTATCGGGGTGCCGACTTTTCATGACAGGGTGGGAGGTAAAGAGAAAGGCAAGAACACGGTCTTTCTTATGGAGGTGGACGGGGTAGCCATATGCCATCTCGGTGATCTGGGCCATGTACTTACCACGGAGCAGGTAGAGGAGATAGGGGATGTGGACGTGCTCTTGCTTCCGGTGGGAGGGGCATCCACGATTGATGCGCTGATGGCGGCTGAGGTAATTCGCCAGTTGGAACCGGAAGTAGCGGTTCCGATGCACTACAAGACCCCGGCGTTAAAACGGGAGCTAGGTACTGTGGAAAAGTTTCTCGAGGAAATGGGAATTGAACAGATGGCCGCCCAGCCCAAGTTATCGCTCACGCCGTCAAGCCTACCGGTCAGTACCCAGGTGTTTCTACTGGATTATTGAGACGACCGAGAGTTATCTATTTGTTTTGATATATCAGCCAGCTTTTGCATAGTTTCTTCTGTCCCGACTTTTTTCTGAATCAGTTCTTCCTGAAGGCGCTCTATCCGTTTCAGGCTTTCTTCAATTTGCTTTTTAGTCTGTCCCATCTGTTCCCGGGTTTGCTCTTCCACTTCTCTAGCTTGTTTCGCTTTTTTGGTCTTACCTCTGTCTTTCCCAGCTTTTCTGGTCTTCAGTTTGGCCTTTTCTTTCACTGCCCGTTCCGCCTGTTTGCGGGCCTGCTCTTCTGTCTCCTTAGCTCGTTTTCTTTCTTCCGCCCCCAGTCTGGTCTTTTCCCAGGCGTCCCCGGCTTCTAATTTGGCTTTTTCCCTGGCTTCCCGTTTTGCCTGTTCCCGGTCCTGGTTCGCTTTCTTTTTGGCTTCCAGCCTTGCCTGTTTACTGGCCTGCCTTTTTGCCCTTCTCGCTTTTCTAGCTTCGGCTGCCTCCAGTCTGGTCTTTTCTCTGGCTTTCCGGGCTTCTTCGGCTTCCAGTTTGGCTTGTTCGATGGCGGCGGCGTATTCCGTTCTGGCCTTTTCCTTGGCTTCCCGCCGGGCCTGTTCTTTGGCCCATATCCGTGCCTTCCGTTGTTTTTCCCGGCTCTCCTCAAACAGTGGATAGTGACAGTGCTGACAGTAGTCTCCACTGGTTCTCTGGCCACAGCTAGCGCATATCAATTTTTAGTACCTCAGGTTTGCCAGTTTCTTAGTTAAGGTAATATAACATACTCGGGTGTTTGAGCAAAGTGCGGCAGCTAGAGTAGCTAGAGATATCGTCCGGAAATTTAAAATGGGGAAGGGAGGTGTCCGAAGTGTGAAACCGGCTAACCGAGCAGTCCCGGTAAGGCTGCAGGGTTAACGGTCTTTTGCCGGGCGTTGGTCATATCCCGCAGTACTACTGTCCCGCTCTTTACCTCCTGCTCCCCGATAATCACGGCGTGGCGGATGGCGGAAGTATTGGCCTGCCGTAACTGGGCTTTCAGACTTCGCTGGCCAGTAGCCATAATGATGCTGGTGCTTGCCTGCCTCAGTCGGGAGGCCAGCTTGATGGCCTCGTCCTTGGCTTCGTTACCGAGGTGGGCGATAAACACCTGAGGTCTGGGGAAAGGGGGAACAGCAACCGCCTGTTTCTTCAGGTTAAGCACCATTCTTTCTATGCCGGCGGCCAGGCCTATCGCTGGGGTCGGCTTACCCCCCAGCTCCTCAATCAGGTCGTCATATCTTCCCCCGCCGCCGAGGGTGCTCTGGGCGCCGGCGTCCCTGGGCTGGATTTCAAAGACCGTCCGGGTGTAGTAGTCCAAGCCTCGCACCAGACGGTGGTTTAAGGTAAATGGAATTTTAAGGAGTTTTAAATATTCTTTTAATCGGCTGAAATGAACTCGGCACTCGGAGCAGAGGTAGTCGGTGCTCCGGGGAGCCGAGTCGGCCACGGCCTGACAGGAGGACTTTTTGCAATCGAGCAGGCGGAGAGGGTTCCGTTCCAGCCGGACTTTACAGTCGGTACACAGCTCGGTGGCATGACTGGCGTAATGGTTTTTGAGGGCGTTAAGGTAGATGGGACGGCACTGCCGGCAGCCGATGCTGTTAAGCTGGAGTGATAGGTGGTGAAGGCCTAGGGATAGGAAGAATTGCCAAGCCATATCAATGACTTCAGCGTCAAGGGCGGGGTCATCCTCACCGATAGCCTCAAAGCCGAACTGGTAGTGCTGCCGGTATCTCCCCGCCTGCGGTCTTTCGTACCGAAAAACAGGGATAAAGTAATAATATAACTTTACCGGACGGGGCAGATTAGGCATGCCGTGTTCCAGATAGGCCCGGCACACCGGTGCAGTGCCTTCCGGTCTCAGGGTTAATTGGTTACCGCCTTTGTCGGTAAAGGTGTACATCTCTTTCTCGACGACGTCCGTTCCCGGGCCGACACTGCGGGCGAAAAGACCGGTGTCCTCGAAAACCGGGGAGTCAAGGCGCTCGTAGCCGTAGAGCTGGCAGATGCTGGTCACTTTTTGCTCCACAAAGCGCCAGTAAGCCTGCTCTTCCGGTAAAATGTCTGAAGTGCCGCGCGGTGCCTGGTACAATCTATTCTCTCCCGAGTGCTTATCTTAAAGCTAGAATACAGTATTGACGCAAGGTTTGTAAAGACAGGTCGTTTCCATCTTTTGGCGGTGGCTTACTCTCGTTTCTTGGCGAAATGCCACTTGTAGAGCAGTTGCATCTCGGTAGGGAATATCCCTAAACGGTCGCCGTCCTTGACCTTTCGAGTCAGTGCGGAATACTCCCCGTTGAGGAAAATGTTGCTGCCGATTTCCTCAATCGGGATGCTGCCGTGCCGGGCGATGTCCTCGATGGTGTCTCCTGTCTCCACGGGGAGGTTAAGAATGGAATCGCGGGCAGGGTCCTGGTTATCGGTGAAACGGCGCAGCTTGCCGTAGAGGTGCACTTCAATCATTCTGGTCGTTTTATCCTTACAGCTAGGGTATTACACGATTACCATAGCCATATTATCTGGGAATATCGCTAGGCGGTCACCGTCCTTCACCTTCCGATTCAAGACGACGTACCTCCCGTTAAGGAAGATGGTGCTGCCTACTTCCTCAGGCGGGATACCGATGCGCCTGATGATGTCCTCGATGGTGTCTCCTGTCTCCGCGGGGATGTAAATAATGGAATCGCGGGCAGGGTCTTGGTTATCGGTGAAACGGCGCAGCTTGCCGTAGAGGCGCACTTCGATCATCTTTAACCCCCGCCGATAAGCGGGAAGACGCCTATCCGATCGCCGTCCTGGAAAAGATAGCTTCCCTGCTCTCGCCGACCGTTCACCATGACAATGGTTATCTCTTCTCTGGGGACCTTGAGTTTGTCCAGCAGGTTTTCTAGGTTAACATTATCATCCAGCGTTAAGGACAGAGGCTCACCGCTCTTGAGGTCGGGATAGTATCTCCGTAGGCTGGCGTAGAGCCTGACTTCAACTGTGTTTATCATCTTCTCCTTAAACCAGTAAACGTATTTAATATAGCGCTTCGGCTCGGAAAAGACAAGCCCCTCCGCCGTAGGGCGAAGGAGCTCGCGGTAAGGCGTCTTAATCGGGTTTAGGAGTCATGGGTCTTGTCCAGCTCGGTATCCGGCACGTCGAAGGCCACGTTGTGAGGCGGGAGCTTCTCATATTTCATGAACTCGGGTAAGCGGTCGTCAACACTGGTAAAGCCGGCGGCTTTGTTAAAAGCCCGCTCTTTTTTAACGATATCCCCGCCCATCCGGAGCACATCATCCACCGTCCAGCTGGTGCCCAGTACCCCATTGCACTCCTCCACCACTCCCTCTAGTCCGGAGGGATTGTCCAGAACGGCGAAGGAAATGAACAGGCAGTGCCCGGTGCTGTCAAAGAGATAGGCCGTGGCATGGAGGAAGTGGCGTGCTAGGGCTGACTTCTCCGCGACTAACTTGTCTACTGAGCCGCCGATATCCAGTATCTCCGGGGCAATGGTGTAGCCCGCGGTGTGGTCGGCGCCCATGGTGGAGGTGGCATAGATAATGCCGATGCCCTTGATAGGTCTGGGTTCGTAGGCGGGCATGGCCTGTCCTTTGACGGTGGGGCAGCGCACCACGCCGAAAGTGCTGGCGGTGGCGGCGGCACCACTGCCTAGGATGTGGCCTAGGGGGGTGCCTTGGCCGATTTCATGCATCAGCTCGATGGCCTTTTGGCTATCACCGAACTTGGCCAGTCCGGCTTCCATGGCCACACCGATGGTTACCCCGGCCTCAATGGTATCTACGCCGTAGTCGTTGCAGAGGCGGATGAGTTCCCCGGTGGCGTCTAGGCTGTCAATGCCGCAGTTGGCACCGAGAGCCCAGATGGACTCATACTCTTGGACGGAGACGTGCTCGGTGCCATCAGGTCTGGGGTAGACGTTGGAGCATTTGATGATGCAGCCGGGAGAGCAACTGTGGCCGACCATGCCCACACCACCCCGTTTTTCGCAGGTCTCTTTGAGGGTCTCACCGGAAATCTTATTGGCGCCCTCGAAGCGCCCGTCACTGAAGTTACGGGTGGGTAGGGCGCCGGCCTCATCGATGACGTTAATTAAGGTGGCGGTGCCGGTGGTGTTCAGCGCTCCACCGGGCTTGGTAATATCATGTTCCCGCAGGGCGGCCACGAGTTTCTTGCGCCCGGCGTCAAAGGCCTCCTTGTTGGCGATGGGGACGCCGGGGCCGCCAGCATCATCGAGGATGATGGCCTTGAGTCCCTTACTGCCCATCACTGCGCCCATCCCGCCGCGTCCGGCGTAGCGGCTGGGGCGGTTCTCGGGGTCATTAACGCAGATGCCGGCCATTGACATCAGCCTCTCTCCGGAAGTGCCGATGCCAATGATGGCTACCTTGTCACTGAACTTTTTGAAGAGCATCGGGTAGGTCTCGTACAGTCCTTTGCTTGTGAAACCGTCTGCCGGCTGGAGCTGGGCACCGGCTTTGTCCACCTTGAGTAGCCATAATTTACCCTTTTCTTTGGGCTGCCCCTCGACGATAATCGCCTTGAGGCCGAGACGGGCGAGCTTCTGGCCGGCCATACCGCCGGAGTTGGTCTCCTTGATGGTGCCGGTCAAAGGGGACTTGCCGCCGATGGAGATGCGGCCGGAGGTAGGGGCACTGGTCCCGGCAACGATACCCACGGCAAAGGTGATCTTGTTGTTGGGGCCTAGGGGGTGGCAGGTGGGTGGTACCTCATCACAGGTTATCGATGAGGTCAGGCCGCGTCCGCCCGTCAGCCGGTACTTCTCCGGTACATCCTCGAATCTGGCGGTCAAGTCGGTCATGTTGACTCGTAGAATTTTGCTCACCTGAAATTACCTCCTTGCTTTTACTTGAGTATTGTTAATATACAGAACTAAGATCGTCCTTGTCAATAGGGGTGTAGTCCGGGAGGTAGGGACTAATTTCAAGCGTGTTTACACAGTCGGCTGATTGGGCTATACTTAAATATAAGTCTGGGACGCGGTTAAAGCGGAAGGAGTCTGGTAAACTTGGCGACGGCTAGAGTACAGGATTTTAGTCAGCTTAAAGAGAAGGCCGGGGAATACCTTCCCGCGGGGAAGATAGCCGTGGTGGCAGATGCCTACCATTTTGCCATTGAGGCGCACCAGGGACAATACCGGAAGTCGGGCGAGCCCTATATCGAGCACCCGTTACAGACGGCCTTGATACTGGCGGAACTACAGCTTGACGCCAGCTCTCTGGCTGCGGCGCTGCTCCACGATATCCCGGAGAACTGCGGTCTGCCGGCTGCCGAGATTAGAGCCAGGTTCGGTCCGGAAATAGGCAAGCTGGTTGACGGCGTCACCAAGCTGGGTAAAGTCTCTTGGCAGGACCCGGGAGCCACTACTCGGAAAGTTCAGGCGGATAACCTGAGAAAAATGCTGGTGGCCATGGCGGAAGATCTCCGCGTGGTGTTTATCAAGCTGGCGGATCGGTTGCATAATATGCGTACCCTGGAGGCTCTGCCACCGGAGAGGCAGCAGGGTATTGCTCAGGAAACTCTGGAGATATATGCCCCGTTAGCTCATCGTCTGGGGATACGGGAACTTAAGTGGCAGCTGGAAGATTTATCTTTCCAGTACCTAAGGCTGGAGGAGTACCGCCGGATCGTTGACCTGCTGGCCGCTCGGCGTGTTCAGCGGGAAAACTTTATCGCCCATGTGATAGAGGTTTTGGGGGGAGAGTTTGAAAAAACCGGTCTTCAGGTCGAGATGTCCGGCCGGCCGAAGCATATCTACAGTATCCACCAGAAAATCGAGCATTATGCCGCCAATGGCAAGCACTTTAACGATATCCATGACCTCTTTGCTCTCAGGGTGCTGGTCGATACGGTGCCTGACTGCTACAGCGCGGTGGGTGTCATCCACAGTTTGTGGCACCCTTTGCCCGACGAATTTGACGATTATCTGGCCAACTCTAAGCCCAACGGGTATCAATCCATCCATACGACGGTGTTGTGCCTGGGCACTACCCCTCTGGAGGTCCAGATTCGCACCCGTGATATGCACCGCATTGCCGAGTATGGGGTAGCCGCTCACTGGCGCTATAAAGAAAGCCAGAAAAAGGACATGTATTTTGAGGAGAAGGTAGGCTGGTTGCGCCAGCTGATTGAATGGCACCGGGAGCTCAGTGGGGCGGAGGAATTCCTGGAATCAGTGAAAACGGATATCTTTATTGACCAGGTCTTTGTTTATACTCCCCAGGGAGAGATAAAAGACCTGCCCAAAGGGTCTACCCCTCTTGATTTTGCTTATCGAGTCCACACCGAGCTGGGGCACCGCTGCATTGGTGCCAAGGTGAATGGCCGGCTGGTGCCGATGAGTTGTAACCTGAAAAATGGCGACGTCGTTGAAATTATGGCGACCAAGGGGGAGAAAGGACCGAGCCGGGACTGGCTGAACGCGCACTTGGGCTATGTCAATACCGCACATGCCAGAGAGAAGATACGGCAGTGGTTTAAAAGACAGGAAAGAACGGAGAATATTGAGCGTGGCCGTCAGCTTCTGGAGAAAGAGTTGAGGCATCTGGGCGTAAGGATGGAGCGCGCCGAGCTAGCTGGCCTGTTCAATTACAGTAACTCGGATGACTTTCTGGCGGCGCTCGGCTACGGAGGCGTGACCACTCACCAGATTGCTCTGCGGCTGGCCGCCGAGCAGGAACCGCTTCAATTGCCGACGGAAATTACCCGTTCCAAGCTGGTGCCATCGGTAGTTCAGGTGTTGGGAGTCGGCGATCTGGCGACTCATTTAGCCCAGTGCTGCCATCCGGTGCCCGGGGATGGTATTATCGGCTACATTACGCGTAGCCGGGGGGTGACAATACACCACCAGGACTGTTACAATGTGGTTAACGAGGACGAGACGGATCGGCTGGTAGCGGCGGAGTGGGGAAAGACTGATGCGCGCTACCCGGTCAGTATTCAGGTGGAGGCTTGGGATAGGGTGGGGCTGATGCGTGATATCACCACGGTGGTAGCGGAAGAGAAGATTAATATTGATTCGGTAAACTTGGTAAACCAGTACGATAGCGCTACCTCAATTTTCCTTACCGTAGAGACGGAAGGACTGGCCCAGTTAAGCCGGCTCTTGAAAAAAATGGAAACAGTGCGGGGAGTGACCAACATTCACCGGGTTACGGAGTGATAAAAAACCGGTTAATCTGAGGGGGATAGATAGTGCCAAGAATTAAGTCAGCGCAGAAGCAGATGGGTGTCTCCGAGAGACGGCGGGCGCGTAATAAGTCCGTCCGCAGCATGGTCAAGACCAATATCACCAAGGCGGAAAAGCTTATCTTCACCGGGGAGCGTGAGCGAGCCAGTGAAGCGGTGGCGGCGGCGGTCAGTTCACTGGATAGGGCGGCGGAGAAAAAGATCCTCCACCGGGAAAATACCGCCCGGCGCAAATCACGTTTAGTGAAGAAACTGAACGCGGCTCCGGGGGCGCCTCCGGCGGAAACCGAACCGCAAGCCGAATCGGAAACCGAATAACTTATAGCTAATGATGGTATGGTTGTCAAGGGGAAAGGGAAAGTGCCCGCCAAGGGGCAGCGACCTCTAAAGTGTCCGTTACTTCAAAGGCACACATTGTCCCACTTTCGCTGACCACATACAGGGGTAATGCTGTGAATGAAATCAAAGGATTTATTGGTGTAAATAACAAGTTATGCCTTCGATTTCGACATCCGGGCCTCATGAAGTATGCGCTCCGCCCGGGACGTATTGAAAGCACCACACACGCATAACTTGGCCATATACCGGGCTGCTTTTTCCGGGGCCAGCCGTCTTTCTTTTACCCTGTCTATCATCTTCTTAGCGAAGCTGCTAGCGATAAGGCCATGGCCACACATGGTAGTAAGCGCTAGTACTTGCTGTTCGGGTAAACGATATAAATTTCCTCTGAAACCCAGTGAGTAGTTAATCGAGTGAGGGGAAATGCCTATACGTTGAGCTATTTCTTTAAAGTCTTCGACCAAGGACGACACATTCACTGATAGCCCAAGATCAATTTCCTTGATTTCCTTGAGGAATTCTTCGAGAGCCTGCTTCTTGCTGAATACGACCACTGCATGTGCCGGTGGTTCCATCTCGTCCATTACCAGTTCTGGTGATACAATTTCTTTCCGCCCTCTGAGGTATAACCGGAAAAGATTGAGGTTCTTCTCTGGTCTGAACACGGGACCATGGCGGGACTCAGCCGCAAAATTAACCGGATTGTATTTAAGGGCAATCTTCAAGAAGTCACGTGCCCTTTCTATTGAACCTATATCATTCTTGCCGGGGCATACCAGCGTGAAGGCAATATAATCATCCTTAAGCTCATCCGGCTTTCCGAATCTATGTAGAGTGTTTGTCAAGATACTTTCTCCTCTCCGGCGGGTGCCGGATTAGTATGTTTGCCAAGTCCGATATTTATCTTTGCTCGCCAGGCATCATAGCCCATTGACGTGAGTTGGTCTCTCACGGCATCGTCCCCATTTGAATCGCATCGGACAGATACTCCTAGTGCCACTACTGTATCCAGTTGTCTGATCTCGTCCTCGATTGTATTCAGTATGTCAGGCATTTTTGCTATGTCGGTTTTAAACTCGAGGATACAAGACATCACCTTCTCGTTCAATACATCCTCTCGTAGTTCCCCGGTTTTAACATTGAACATGAGTGCTGTTAATGGATTCTCAGGTTGAAACTCGACCGACATTTTGGCAAGCGCCTGACTCACTTTGTCTACCTCCTTGAAATAGACTCCAACTCCCGGTCTCCCGAACTCTACAGTGAATCCGGTTTCCCCTTCCTTTACGCGCCCTGTTAGCTCGTTTGTCTTCACTTCCTGGGTTCCTCTACCTCCTATGCCTGTGGATTCATGTGGTGCCTGAGGGTCGCTAAAGGCGCGGCGAAGTATTCTTGGCCAAGTCAGTTCGTCTGCTGTTATGGCTCCGCTGGGGCAAATGTCAGGATCGGGCTGAAAGCGGAGTTTGAAGAAAGCTAAAAGGCCTCTCAGGAAGCGCGTAGGTTGCTGAAGGAGGTTCTCCGTGCTCATTCCTCTGTAGCACGTGTAGCACTCAACGCATGTTTCTTGATTTATCTCTGACAGACCATCATCGGCTATGTATATCGCTCCCATCGGACAGATGGGAACACAGTTGGCACATCCGATACATTTAGTTTTATCTATATTCACTTCATTTGTCTCCACGTAAGAATTGTGATTTAAAGGAGTATATGACTATTATATCACCTCTGAAATAAGTTGGCTAAATAGGGAGAAGGGGGATGGGGTTAATAGTAAATCTCCTAATCTCCCATAATCTGCACGATGATCTGTCTTGACCGCGGTCGGTTATCAAAGTCCACCACCACTATCTGCTGCCAGGTGCCTAGGGTTAATTTTTGTTTATGAAAAGGGACGACCAGTGAGGCGCCCAATAGTGAGGCCTGGACGTGGGAATAGCCATTACCGTCGCCCCAGCGGCGGTCGTGGTTATAGGGGATACTTTTGGGGGCAACGCGCTCCCATACGCTCTGAAAATCAGAGATCAGGCCGGGCTCAAATTCAATAGTGGTCAGGCCGGCGGTGGAGCCGGCGACAAACAAGGTGACCACGCCGCTATTTATCTCCGCTTTGGTGACCTGCTGCGCTACTTGGGGTGTGATATCTAGAATATCACATTCTCCCCGGCTCTTCAGGCTGATTTTCCCAGTGATGACCATAGCACACCTCCTCTTACGGCTAAAACATATTATAAGAGAAAGAGGGAAGATAAGGGAAAATAAGCGGACCACAGGGTATTGACAATTGCGTAAGTAGGACTATAATTAAAGCCACCTGATATTGAATGGCCTTCAAAATAAACAGGATTTAACGAGATGAGGTCATGCTTGAATACACCCTGCCCTAAATAGCGGCGATAGGCCAAGGGCTTGACCATACAATCTCCCGCAGCGGAGAGCCTGAGAAGATTCATCAGCTCTATGCTCTGGGGTGACCTCGGCGAAGAGGAAATTACCCAGATGGTGAAAACAAACCCGGCCCGGCTGCTGAGTTTGTAGCCGGGTGCTGGTTTATCACACTTTCTTTAAGCGAAAAACAAGAGTGGTGGAGAACCGGATCAAGGTGTAAAATAGGGACGGGGATTCCGCATGAAATAATGGAGGTGGACCTATGCCTGACCCGATGTATGCCGGGCTGGAAAGGAAGAAAGCGCTGGTGACAGGGAGCGGCCGCGGCTTGGGCAAAGCGTGCTGTCTGGCCTTGGCCCGAGAGGGCGCCTGCGTGGCGGTGGCTGACCTGTATAATGCCGAGGAGACAGCCCAGGAGATAGAAAAACTGGGCGCCAAGGCGATGGCTTTCCACGCTAACGTGCTGAAAGAAGCTGAAGTCACAGGGATGGTCGACCGTATGGTTACCGAATGGGGCGGGATTGACGTCCTAGTGAATAATGTGTGGGGGGGGCGACCATGCTTGGTTGCTGGAAGACATGCCAGTCGCCGAATGGGACTGGACGATGGACATCAATCTAAAAGGGCTCTTCAACTGCACTAAGGCGGTGGCCGAGGTCATGAAAAAGGGGGGCGGCGGCAAAATAGTGAACATGGCCTCCATTGCTGGGCTGAGGATGACCATGTACGGAGGAATAGCTTACAGCGCGGCCAAGGCGGCCGTCCTGGGCTTTACCCGGCACGCCGCTTTCGAGTTGGGGCCTTATAAAATAAATGTCAACGCCGTCTGTCCCGGCTCCACGCTGACCGAGGTGGTGTAGAGCCGGATGACACCCGAGGTCAAGGAAGAGATGCGTCTGGCCACGGCCTTGCAGGACTTCATTCTGCCGGAAGACCAGGCGGATGCAGTGGTGTTTCTGGCCTCGGACCGGGCACTGATGGTTACCGGCACTAGCCTGAGCGTGGACGGCGGTATGACTCTGCCCATAGGCCAAGTGAAGTGGGACACCTTTTACTCCGCCCGCAAGCAGTGGCTGAAAGAGAGGCGGTGGGCGGGCAAAGACACCTCACTCTAGAAGAGCAGTGAGGGACAGAAGTTTAGATGGGGTTTAGTTCCTCTGCCGGGAGGTCGTTCAGGTTGAAGACCGGGCCGTCTTGGCATACCTGTCTCAAACCGTTGTTGATCCTGACGGTGCAGCCATAGCAGATACCGAGTCCGCAGCCCATCCTCGCTTCCAAGGAGACTTGGACCGGCTTATCTTTTAGCGCTGGCATCGGTGACATAGCCCGGTACATGGCGCGGGGGCCGCAGGCGAAAATCTGGTCGGCCCGGCTGGTATAGTCCGGGAGCAGGGCACTTACCGACCCCTTTTTACCGGCGGTCCCGTCGTCGGTAGCGGTTACTAGGTCTATTCCGGACGGCAGGAGTTTTTCCGGGTAAAGCTGAGAGGCTGTTTGCGCTCCCAGCAGCAGCGTTAGCGCATAGCCTTGGTCTCGTGCCTGTTCTCCCAGAAAGTACAGCGGGGCCACGCCCATGCCACCGCCGACCAGCAGCAGGTTTTTGGAAGCGCGGTAAATATCATAGCCGTTGCCCAGTGGCCCGAATAGCTCCAGACTGTCGCCGGCTTTACGCCGTGATAGCCAGTGAGTGCCCTGGCCGTCAGCCCAGACGGTGAAGAAAAGGGCCACCCTGTTCTCCTTTACCCGGTGTACGCTGAACGGGCGTGGCAAGGTTAACTTTTCCCCGCAGCGTACCATGACGAATTGTCCCGGGCGGACTTCCCGAGCGATTTCCGGGCATCTCAGCCAGATGAGCCAGCTGCCGGAGATACTCCGGGCATGGCGCCGTGCCAACTCTTTTAGAACCGGCTCATTCCTGATAATTTTAGCTGTAACCTGCTTCAAGTTGATTCCTTTCCTCGGTGCTCTGGAAGGGGGTGGCTCGGACGGTGTCCAGGGGGGTGAAACAGGGAATGCGCTTTTCCGCCGCCCGGCGAATATAGAACCCGTCTCTTAGTGCCGTCTGTCTCCCGGTGATGGTATTGACCACACCGTCTACGGTGCCGTCGTTTAAGTTTATCCGGGTGACTTCTAATCTGTCTTTCAATCTCCATATCATTTTTATCCCTGCCCCTCTTTGATTCCCCTCAGGCCTATTATGCGGCTCTGCCTTTCTGAAACTCGGTCAGTTTAATCGAATCGTCTTGATAGACCAGTTCTCCATCGCAAATGGTGGCCATCGTCTTTCCTTTGAGCGTGGCGCCCGCTAGTGGGGTGTTTCTGCCTTTGGAGATAAATTTTGCGGTGTCTACCACCCACTCTTTGTCCGGGTCAAAGATGGTGATATCCGCCGGGGCGCCGATTTTCAGCGTACCCCGTATCTGGTCATTAATCAGCCGAGCCGGGGCCGCGGTAAGCCGGGCGATGAGGGTATCTAATGGTAGCTGTCCGTCGTGCACTAGGCCCATCAGACTGCCTAGGGCGGTCTCAAAGACGCTGATGCCGGAGGCGGCGAGGGTCATGGAGTAGTCCTTGTCCGCGGCGGCGTGTGGGGCATGGTCGGTGGCGATAATATCAATTACGTTTTCCCTGAGTCCCTGAACCAGAGCCCGGTTGTCCCGCTCTGTTCTCAGAGGGGGACTTACCTTGGCGCTGGTATTGTGGCCTAGGGCGGCGGCCTCGGTCATGGTCAGATGATGCGGCGTGACCTCGGCGGTAACCGTGATGCCCTGCTTTTTGGCGCGGCGGATAAGCTCAACCGAGCCCCCGGTGCTGACATGGGCGATGTGCAGGTGACATCCCGCCAGCTGCTTGGCCAGTGTCAGGTTGCGGTGGACCATGGTTTCCTCGGCAGCGGTGGGTATACCGCGCAGCCCCAATTCTAACGAGACGACGCCTTCATTGACTTGGCCGCCTTCACTCAAGGCGGCGTCCTCGCAGTGGTCAATCACCGGTAGACCGAGGGTGCGGCTGTGGTTCAGCGCTTGGTGCATCAGGCGGGAACTGCGTATCGGACTGCCGTCATCACTGTAGGCGACTACCCCTGCGGTCGCCAGATCAGCCATCGGGACCAGCACTTCTCCTTTTCGACCAATGGTGACACAGCCAATCGGCAGCACCCGGACAACGCTCTCCCGGGTCGCCAGAGATTTAACATAATCTATAATTCTGGAGTTATCCAGAGGTGGGCTGGTGTTGGGCATACAACAGACGGTGGTAAAGCCGCCTCTGGCGGCTGCCTGAGTGCCGGTGGCGATGGTCTCTTTTTCCTCAAAGCCGGGCTGCCGGAGATGGCAGTGGAAATCGATGAACCCGGGACAGACAATTAACCCTTCGGCGTGAAGGACGTGGTAATCCGCTTGGGGCGGAATTTCCCCCCGCCAGACGATTTTGCCCTCACGGATAAGCAGACTGCCGATTTCATCTATCCCCTGGTCGGGGTCGATTATCCGCCCTTTCTGGATTAACCAGGAATGCATCATTGTTTCTTGGATTTTCCCTGCCGGCGCATACCGGAAAAACGGCTGGGCTTGAAGCCGCGAGCCAGGGCTTCTTCTTCGGAGTTGAAAACGATCAGGTACTCCGGCCTGATTTTCCTCGCCCAGTGGCTGACCGCGCTGTGGTACTTTTTGGTCGCTATTGTACCCTTATGCCAGTCCGAGCTGGCCACGTATCTGGGCTCAAACCCGTGTTCACAATAGGTGCAGCGCAGTGTCAGAGGCTCGCGGTTTACTACCTTGAATTCCGGCTGGAGGTACTTGGTTTCGGTTTCCTGTATCGAGACACACCGCGGGTTCGGGCAACTGGGACCGAATTCGCGACGGTACAGGGGATATTCTATTTCGGGTAAGGTATCTTCCGCTGGTAGAGGCACTTCCTTGATTCCTAGCAAGAGAGAGATGAGCGCCATCCTGACCGGCACTCCTTGGGCTGCCTGCTGGAAATATCGGCTCCTGGGGTCGGCGTCCAGCTCGTAAGCCAGCTCGTCCACCCGCGGTAGTGGGTGCATGACTAGGGTCTGGCGAAACGCTTTGCCCCGGAGCATTTTTTTGTCGACCACTGGGTGGCTTTTCTTTAGCTCCTGCCCCTTCTCGGCGGCGGTGAACCTCTCCTTCTGTGGTCTGGTGACGTAAAGGGCGTCAATACCTGTCCTCGTCTCAACCTGGAGATTGAGATTGGGCATCATGGCCAGCTGGTGCGGGCTGCTCGGGGTCAGGTATATGGCATCCAGGGGGATGAGGCTGTCTTTCACGGTGCGGTTAAGCGTATCCCGCCTTTCTAGTTCCCCTCCGTATTCCATGGTCAATTTCTTGAGCACGTGCTCCGGTACTTTCAGACCGGGAGTGGGGTAGAAAAGGATATTGGCCCCGAACTTGGCCAGGGCGAAAATCAGAGAGTGCACCGTCCGCCCATATTTCAGGTCGCCCCACAGGGCAATGTTTAACCCCTTGATGGTTTTCTTATCTTTCTGGATGGTGTAAAGGTCGCACAAGGTCTGGGTAGGGTGCTGGTGGCCTCCGTCACCGGCATTTATCACCGGTACGCTGGAGTAATCGGCCACCACCCTGGCGGCGCCTTCCCAGGGGTGCCGGATGACAATCAAGTCAACATAACTCCCGATCACTCTGGCCATATCAGCGATGCTTTCTCCCTTGGCTAGCGAGGTGGCGCCGACATCCGACACCGTAATGATACTGCCGCCGAGGCGGTGCATGGCCGTCTCGAAGGAGAGCCGTGTCCGGGTGCTCGGTTCAAAGAACAGGCTGGCCATAACCTTGCCCCGGCACAGGCCAAACTGCTCATTCATCGTGCCGGACATCTCATTAGCCAGGGAAAATATGGCTTCCATTTCCCCATTGGATAAATCGTCTATGGTTACCAGATTTTTATTTGCTAGACGCATAGTAGCTCCTTTTCCGAGAAATTACTTCTTCTGGTTCACTCAGTTTATCAGTGTCCTGGCGGACGATGGCGACTTCGTCTAGGCCGTCGGTCTCCACCAGCTGGACTTTTATCTCTTCGTGCTTGGAGCTGGGTACGTTCTTGCCGATATAGTCGGGCCGTATCGGCATCTCCCGGTGGCCCCGGTCAATGAGGACGGCCAGCTGGATTGAGTCGGGACGTCCCAGGTCTATCAGTGCGTCCATGGCCGCACGGGTGCTGCGCCCGGTATAGAGGACATCATCTACCAGCACGATTGATTTGCCGCTAATGTCCGCGGGGATGTCAGCGTGGTGGACCATAGACTGACGGTCTGGTGAAGGAAAATCATCTCGGTAGAGATTGATGTCCAACGCACCTACCGGTATTTTGGCTTGCTCAAAGCTTGCTATGTTGACCGCCAGCCGTTCAGCCAGAGGCGCGCCCCGGGTACGTATTCCCACCAGTACCAGCCGGTCGAAGGTCTTGTTCTGCTCGAGGATTTCGTGGGCGACACGGGCCAGCGTACGCTGGATATCTTCCGGGGTCATCACGATTTTTTTGGACATAAAAATAACCTCCTGCCGTGGCTGGCAAGAGGTTATTTTAGTTCAGGTCAGTTTTCTTGATTTTCCTTGCCAGCCTCGCCGGACCAGCTTAAAGGTTCACATTTATTTCCCTTTTCAGTTTAGTCAGGGGAAGTATAGCACGTTAGATAAATTATTGCAATATTTTTTGATTGTTATTTTTAAGCTTAGGGATGTGCGAAACTATTCCCAAAGATAATCCCCACGATTAATTGAATTTTAAAAAATAGTTTACCCCAAGCTGAGGGCTTCGGATGACGTAATACATGGATGGTTCCAATACTACATTCGAAAAAAGCAGAACGAATCAAGGATAAAAATATTCCTTGTTGACAAACGGCCACAGGTGTATAATTTCCTCAGCTATAAGGACTTCCTAGTGGATTGGAAAATGACAAGACTATCTAATGAGTAAATCTAAGAAAAGTAAAAAGGATCAACTGGGTTTAGGGGATTAGTTACTTGGAACCAGACTTGGAGAATCCCGTGATAGCACGCCAAAGAAATCTGGTACTGAACTATTTATCATCGATAATAGTGATGAAGACTGGAAAGTAAGAGATTATCTCCATGAGTGGTGCCAGCTTTCTCAATCAATTGATATAGCCACAGGGTTTTTCGAAATTGGCTCTTTGCTTGCTTTAGGTGGCGAATGGCAAAAGGTTGATAAAGTCCGAATATTAATGGGCGACGAGGTTTCACTACGTACAAAGAAGGTCTTTGACCGGGGTCTAGAAAATATCACTCACCGACTCGATAGCAGCATAGAGGCTGAAAATGAAAAAATCAAGAATCCCAAAACCAGTATGGTTTACTTTAGGAATGTTTTGTGTTGGTATGGCATATATTGGTGTAATAACACCAGGTATTCCTTTTTCAATATTTCTAGTAATAGCTGCTTATAGTTTTGCTAGAAGCTCTGAAAGAGTGCACAATTGGATATTCTCACATAAATATTTTGGACCGTTCTTAACGAATTGGTATCAGTATCGGGTGTTTCCGTTATATGCCAAATGGTCTATGGTGCTAGTGATGTCCGCTACTTTAGCGTTTACTTATTGGGCAACTGGTAACTTAACATTGTTCTTATGGACTTTTGCTATTATGGCTGCAGTCGCAATATGGGCTGTAAAATATCCAAGTTCAAAAGAAGAACACGATAGAAGAAAGAAAGCAGGAGAAAAAATATCGTGGCTGAAATAAAAACGGTACAAGGGTTGTTAGAAGCGCTTACCGGTAGTATTTAAACCACCATCGGACAGCAAACCGCCATCGATAACGATGGTTTGCCCGGTAATATAGCTGGAAGCTTCAGACGCTAAAAATGAGGCTACACTGGCAATTTCACTTGGCTCGCCTGCTCGCCCTAGGGGATAGTGAGCTAGTTTCTATGCTAATTCAGACGATTCTTTCCCAGAATACCTCAGATGTAAACTCCGGGCGGGCTTTTGAGTCCATTAGGACTGCTCCCTAAAGCTCCCCCCGCCTTTACTTTACAGCTGGATTTGTGCTACAATAAATGGGTTTAAATGCCTAGATCAGTTTTTCATAATTGGCAAGCTTTTCTGGCTACGATGAAGAGTCTCGCTTTTTCTTTTTCCCCGCCGCGTATCAGCGCTCGCCTATCTCCGGGTATCGTCGCGTCACGAGGAGTCAGGAGTTAACCATGGCCAAAAGTGCCTCCAAGCCCGCCAAACCGCAGGAGAACCAGAGTAATAACAACGAGTACGTGGCCGAGGACATTCAGGTTCTTGGTGGACGGGAGGCGGTGCGTCGCCGGCCGGGTATGTATATAGGCAGCACGGACCAGCGCGGGCTGCACCATCTGGTCTATGAGATTGCCTACAACAGTATTGACGAGGCCATGGCCGGTTACTGTACCAATATTCTAGTCATCCTGAAAGAGGACGGTGGGGTTAGAGTAGAAGACGACGGGCGTGGCATTCCGGTGGAAGTCCACCCCACCACCGGCGTTTCCGCCTTAGAGACGGTAATGACCGTGCTGCACGCCGGGGCGAAATTTGGTGGCCATGCCTACCAAGTATCGGGCGGGCTGCATGGCGTGGGAGCTTCGGTGGTCAATGCGCTGTCCTCCCGGGTCTGCTGTAATGTCAGGCGTAACGGTAAGGTATACCAGCAGGAATATCGGCAGGGTATACCGCAGGGAGAAGTGGCCGAGTTGGACGAGGCCAGTGGTACTGGCACCACCATCACTTTCTATGCCGACGAGGAGATATTCGGCCAGGCTAAGTATGATTTCGATACCCTGAGTGACCGTATCCGGGAGATGGCCTACCTGAACAAGGAGCTGGCTATAACCCTCCGTGATGAGAAGAAGGACCGGGAGCTCAGCTTCTACTTTGAAGGAGGAATTACCGGTTTCGTCCGACATCTTAACCGGGGGCGGGTAGTCCGCCCTCCCCAGCCGATCCCCATCACTAAAACGGTAAACAGCACCATAGTTGACGTTGCCCTCCAGTATAACGATGGCTTTACCGAGTCCGTCTTCAGCTTTGCCAACTGCGTGAACACCGTGGACGGCGGCCAGCACCTTACCGGCTTCCGCTCGGCGTTGACCCGGGTGCTCAATGACTATGCCCATAAGAATAAATTTCTGAAAGATGACGAGCCCAACTTGACCGGTGAAGACGTTCGGGAAGGGCTTACCGCCATTATCAGTGTCAAGCTCCATGAGCCGCAGTTTGAAGGGCAGACCAAAGGTAAGCTGGGTAATCTTGAAGTTAAAAGCCAGGTTGAGAGTGCCGTCGGTGATATCCTGGCCAGGTACCTTGAAGAGAACCCCGACGCGGCCAGGAAAATTATTGAAAAGTGCATCACCGTGGCCAAGGCCAGGGAAGCCGCCCGTAAGGCCCGTGATTTGATTATCCGTAAGAGCAGCCTGGATACCGGCACGCTGCCCGGAAAGCTGGCTGACTGCTCGGAGAAAGACCCGTCCCATAGAGAACTATATCTGGTGGAGGGAGATTCCGCCGGTGGTTCGGCCAAGCAGGGGCGGAACCGTCGCTTTCAGGCGATACTGCCGCTGCGGGGTAAAATACTTAACGTGGAGAAGGCCCCGCCGGACAAGATGCTGGGCAGCGAGGAAATACGCATCATCATCACCGCTCTGGGTGCCGGTATAGATGAGGAATTCGACCCAACCCGGCTCCGTTATCACCGGATTATCCTGATGACGGACGCCGATGTTGACGGCTCGCACATTCGTACCTTACTGCTTACCTTCTTCTTCCGCCACATGACGGAGCTGATTAACCAGGGATATCTGTATATTGCCCAGCCGCCCCTCTACCGCATAAAAGCGGCTCGTGGGCAGCACTGGGTTTACTCGGAACAGGAAAAAGAAGGAGTGCTGCAGGAACTGAAAGGGGCCAAGAGGTTGAACATCCAGCGCTATAAGGGCCTGGGCGAGATGACCCCGGAGCAGTTGTGGTCAACCACTATGGACCCGGCAACCCGTACCTTGCTCGGCGTGAATATTGAAGACGCCACTAAGGCAGATCATATTTTCCACGTCCTGATGGGTGGGGAAGTCCCGCCCCGCAAAGCCTTTATCCAAGCGCATGCCCGGGCCGTCAAAAATCTGGATATCTGAGGCCCGTTTCTTGGAGGTGAATTCCCCTGTTTAGTCGGCTCTTTAGCCGTGAGGAGGAACTATTGGCGAAAGAGGGAAGAGAGAAAGTCAATTTGAGTCCGGAAGACCTCTGTTTCACTCCGGCCTTGGAGCTGAGGGATATGCTCTGGCATAAAATTATCTCTCCGGTGGAAGTGGTGCAGACTTTTCTAGGGCGTATTGAAAAAATTAACCCGAAGATAAACGCTTACTGTACTCTGGTTCCGGAGATGGCCTTGGAGTCGGCGCGAAAAGCGGAATCAGAAATCATGCGGGGCGGTGAAATTGGCCTGCTCACCGGTCTGCCGGTAGCCATTAAGGATATAACCATGACTGCCGGTATCCGGACGACCTTCGGCTCGAAGTTATACGAAAATTTTGTCTCGGATGTTGATGCGTTGGTTGTTGAGCGCTTGAAAAAAGCGGGTGCTGTTATCTTGGGCAAAACCAATACTCCAGAGTTTGGCGCCGGGGCTTCTACTTTCAATAAGGTGTTCGGCCTAACGCGTAATCCCTGGGACACCGCTTTCACGGTGGGTGGTTCCAGCGGCGGCGCCGCGGCGGCGGTGGCCGCCGGGATACTACCGCTGGCCCAGGGGGGAGATCTGGGGGGCTCGCTCCGGACTCCCGCTAGTTTCTGTGGGGTGGTCGGCCTGCGGCCTGCGCCAGGGAGAGTGCCTGTCTATCCGAATATGCTTAACTGGGATGACTTGGATGTGCAGGGGCCGATTGCCCGCACCGTGGGTGACACCGCTTTGCTGCTGGAGGCGATGTCTGGGAACGATAACCGGAGCCCGGTTTCTTTACCCGGCGAGCGAGGTGAGTTCCTCCGGGCGGTGAAAGACTCCGGGGTTAAGCACCTGAGGTTCGCTTGGAGCGATAACCTCAATTTAATCCCGGTGGATAAGGAGATACTGCAAATTACCCGATTAGCGATAGATACGTTTGGCCGACTGGGTGGTGAGGTCGTGGAAGATACCCCTGATTTCAGCGGCGTTAAGGAAGCCGCCCTTATTTTGAGAGGCCTGCGCTTCGTGTCCTTGTACCAGGACCAGATGGACGACCCGGAGTTCAAACGGTTGGTAAACCCTCTGGTGACGGGCAACATCGAGCAGGGGCTAAAATACTCGATTCGGGACGTGGCTTGGGCGCACCAACAGCGGTCGGAAATATGGGATCGGCTCAGGAAATTCTTTGATAGCTATGATTTTCTGCTGACGCCGACAACGCCGATTCCACCCTTCCCTGCCGAAGCCCAGTACCCCACTGAAATCGGCGGTCAGCCGATAGAGCACTATATTGACTGGGTCTGGCTGACCTACGCCATTTCCGTGACCGGCTCACCGGCGATATCCGTGCCCTGTGGCTGGACGAAAAAAGGGCTGCCGGTGGGGCTCCAGATAATCGCGCCTTACCGTGCGGAAGCCGCTTTGCTGCGGGCGGCGGCGGCTTATGAATCAGCCGCGCCCTGGGCGGACAAGAAGCCGCCTATCGGGTAGGCAGGTGACTTAAGGCTATTTATTGCTCTGTATCAACGAAAAGAACTCGGCCCGACTGGCCGCCCGGCGCTTGAAGCCACCCCTAACCGCCGAGGTAACTACGTTGCTGCCCGGTTTTTCGATGCCGCGCATAATCATACACAGGTGCTCTGCCTGAATCACCACCGCAACGCCATCTGGCTTAAGCGCGTCATCAATGGCATCAGCAATCTCGGTAGTCATTCTCTCCTGGAGCTGGGGACGCTTGGCGATAATTTCCATTGCCCGGGCTAATTTGCTGATGCCGATAATGCGCCCTTCCGCGTTGGGAATATAACCGATGTGGGCGACACCGTAAAAGGGTAGGAGGTGGTGCTCGCACATAGAATAAAATGGGATATCCCGTAAAATTACCATTTCCCGGTGCCCCAGCTCAAAGCCCACCTTCAGCTCGTCCCGGGGGTCTTTACCCAGCCCCATGAAAAGCTCGGCATACATTTCGGTCACCCGTTCTGGGGTATCCACTAGGCTCTCTCGGTGGGGGTCTTCCCCGATGGCCTTGATGATGGAGGTTATGGCGGTTCTAATCCTAGTCTCGTCAAACATCCTGATCCTCCTTTAGCTGGTTACGGACATAATTATAGCGTAATTATACAAGGAAGAGTTAGTCCGTTTGTCAAGGGCGGATAGTAAGGTGATCATTCTTTATTTTGGAGATCAACTCCCTGTTGAAGAATTAGGAATTCTTTTGAGCACTTGAGGAGAATCTTCGTGTATTACAATACTACGCGAGTTCCAGTAACTTCGCGCATTAGGGCTGCCCTTAATTATCTTATCGAAATCTGATTTTCTGCTCATAAGTATTACTTATTAATGTGTTCATCTCACCCGGACCATTTAGAAGATTTATCCTGAAGTATGAAGAAAAAAGCAATTATTGCCACTATAATTTCGGTGTGATTAGCCCCAGCTCAGCGCCTTTTCCACAGCCTTTATCTCCGCCGGGAGTGCCGAGCAGGGTAAGGCGTCTTTCAGGACGGTGTCCGCGTCCTTGAGGCCGGTGCCGGTTATCACGCAGACGGTTCTCTTTCGGGAAAAGTCCATTCCCTGACGGGAGAGCTTGAGCAGCCCGGCGATGGAAGCCGCCGAGGCCAGCTCGCTGAAGACACCGGCGCGGGTAGCCATGAGTTTCTGCGCGGCTAGGATTTCGGCATCACTGACTAGGTCAATGATGCCGCCAGACTCGTCCCGAGTGGCTACCGCTGGCTGCCAGCTGGCCGGTTTGCCAATGCGTATCGCTGAAGCCACCGTTTCCGGTTTGGCGATAGGATAGCCACGAACGATGGGGGCTGCCCCCTCAGCCTGAAATCCCATTATTACGGGCTTCTGCTTTGACCGGCCCGTCTGGTAGCTTTCTACAAATCCCTTCCAGTAGGCGGTGATGTTGCCCGCGTTGCCTACCGGGATAAAAAGGTAGTCTGGAGCGTCACCCAGGATTTCAACAAGCTCAAAGGCGGCTGTTTTTTGCCCTTCTATGCGGTGGGGGTTAAGGGAATTCACTAAGGTTATCGAGTGTTTCTCGGCTAGGGTCCGTACTATCTCTAGCGCTTGGTCGAAGTTGCCGGTAATGGTGATTATTTTTGCCCCGTAGATAATGGCCTGAGCCATTTTGCCCATAGTAATCTTGTCTTCGGGAACGATGATTATCGCAGTGAGACCGCAATAGGCCGCGTAGGCGGCGGCGGAGGCGCTGGTGTTACCGGTGGAAGCGCAAATTATGGCTTTGCTGCCGGCTTCCAGTGCCTTGGCGACCGCCACGACCATGCCCCGGTCCTTGAACGACCCGGTGGGATTGCAGCCTTCAAACTTGAGGTACAGTTCCCCGCAGCCGACTTCTCGGGCCAGTCGGTCACACCTGATGAGGGGGGTATCTCCCTCCCCCATGGTAAACAGCGGAGTCTGCGGAGTCACCGGTAGAAAATCTTTGTATTTGAACAGAATACCTGTTTTTGGCACTATCTCGCCTCGTTAATCAGTCGCTTTCCACTCGGATGAAGTTGTTTATCTCCTTGACCACGCCAAGTTTGGCCAGTTCGCCGAGGGCCTGCTGTATCGCTTTTTCATGGGCCGGGTGCGTCGTAATCATAATTTCGGATACTTGGGCGGTAATATCTGCCTCATTCTGGATGACCGCGGAAATACTTATCTGGTTATCGCCGAGTACCTTGGAGATTTGAGCCAGGACCCCCGATTGGTCGGCCACGTTCATCCTGAGGTAGTACCGTGTCTCAATTTCAGCCATCGGTTTGATACTGATGGCGGACGCTGACTTCCGTACGGCCCGGTCACTGACGCCGTGGAGAATATCCTGTGCTGAGGAGACAACATCCGCGGTAACGGCGCTGCTGGTGGCCAGGGCGCCGGCACCTTCACCGTAGAAAAGCACTTTACCGACCAGGTCACCTTCCACCAAGATGGCATTATGGACACCATCGACTTTAGCCAGGAGGGAGTCTTCCGGGACGAAAGCCGGATGGACCCGCACTTCAATGGAGTTATTAATCAGCTTGGCTATGGCCAGTAACTTGATGGTGAAACCGAGTTCCCGGGCACATCGGAAATCACGGCTGTCGAGACGTGAAATCCCTTCATGGTAAATTTTTCCCGGCCGGACATCCGCTTGGAAAGCTAGGGAAGCCATAATAGCTAGCTTGTAGTGAGCGTCTATGCCCTCGATGTCATTTGCCGGGTTGGCTTCGGCGTAACCTAGTTCCTGGGCGCTTTTCAGTGCCGAGGGGAAATCAATTCCCTCCCGCTCCATCCGCGTCAGGATATAGTTGGTTGTCCCGTTGATGATGGCGCAAATGCTGGTTATCCTGTTGGCCACCAGATCATACTTGAACGGGGCAATTAGAGGAATACCGCCGCCGACGCTGCCCCCATAGCGTAGTCCCACTCCTTGCTTGCGCGCCAAAGCGTGTAACTCCGTGCCGTGCTTGGCAATGACCTCCTTGTTAGAGGTGACGGTGTGCTGGCCACGAGAGATGGCCCTCTTCAGGTAATCCAGGGCCGGGTTTTCCCCGCCTATCGCCTCCACCACGATGTCTATACCGGGTTCGGCGAAGAATTCATCGGTATCGGTAGTGAGAAGTCCGGCGGGTATCTCCCGGGCCAGTGGCCGGTCCGGGTCTGCCGACAATACTTTTATCTTCCTTATGACGCAAGGGCAGCCTGCCTGCTCGGCCAGAATGTCCGCCTTCTCCAGCAGGACTTTGGCTACCTGCCCCCCGACTATCCCCAGTCCAATCAGGCCGATGCCGATACTTTCTTTTGCCATAGCTTGTCGTCCCCCAGTTAGAATTTGATTCCAGTGGCCTGCTCCAAGGCCCAGGTTTTCTTCTCACTGTTCAGGTGGCTGTCATCAATCTCATTTGACGGGTCATCCCGTAGTGCCGCAATCCACTCGTCAAGAGCCTTTGTCTTGAGCCAGTTTCGGTCATCGTCTGCAATCGGCCGGTCTGTCTCCTTATCGGCTACTTTTGCCAGCCAGTACCCTCCTTTGGTGAGAGCATCCTCATCGCGGAGTGGCTCGCTGACTGTTTCCAGTTCTATTTCAAGGTCGAAGGCAAACTCGTCAATGACCGGACTCCTCATACCCGGCATCACTAGGAATTCGCCATCGTTTTCCTCTACTCCCTTGAGCTGGGAAAGCTCCCGGGCCAGGGCGGCATAATCCTCACCCGTTGACAGTCGTTCCCTGGTCTGCCAGGCCTCTTCCTCGCTGCTGAGTAGTATTATCTGGATATGGGTTTCATCTTCCTCTATGTTCCGGTCCAAGACTCTGACCAGCCAGTAGCCGACCTCTTTTTCTATAGACTCATCGTATATTGGCGGGCTGAGTACCCCGGCTTTAGCGTTGAAGGCATACGCTAATACAGGGGCCACCAGTGATTCCTTCAAGATAATCTCGGGATGCCAGCTAAAGTCGCCCTGACTATCCTTGGAAAAATTGTCTAAGGAATGTTCTCTGGCCAGTTTGGCAAAGCTCTCGTCGTTCCCCAGCCTGGCTCTGATGTCATTGGCCTGCGCCTCACTTTCTAGCAGCATGGCCATTAGATGGACCTGTTCTGCGGACACCGGAACTTGGGCATCAAAATACTCATCGAGCAGTAGCATGGTCAGCAGCTGTATCCTGACCAAGTCCTGATAAACGTCACTATCAGGAAGGTCATTATTTTTCAGTTCTCTGATGACTTCATCTTCACTGATGCTGAAGCCCAGTTCCTGCGCTTTCTGCCTGAATAGCTCGTTATGCTCAATGGTGGTCACCGCGCCATCCACCAGATAGGTCAGGTTTTGGCCTGACTGGTTACTGCCGAGGACTTTAATCATGTCGACATAGTATTTCATGGAAAACTCGGTACCATTGACGATAATCGCCGTTTGACGCAGCGGTAAATACTGGCTGGTGTACCAACCGCTTCCCATGATCCCGATAACTACGACGATAATGATAATGCCCACCGTAAAAATAATACGCTGTCTTTTCTTCTGCTGCTGCCAATGGGAAAGCTGTTGCCGGGTAAATTCGCGCCGGGGTTTCTGCGCCTTCTTTTTCTTTTTAGCCAAACTCGGGTCCTTTCTACATTTGCCTTGGAAGGATGCCCTTAGCCCTTATATTTATAGCGTAAAAGCGCCACATTTTCAAATGCCGCTCGGGATATGGTGGATTGTTATCTGGCGGTCTCCTCTGGTTTTTCACGGTGACCCTGTTCCTCTTTGTCTCAATCCTTCCCGGCTGGTATTTCCGGCCCGGGGAATTACGCTTGAAACAGGATTGACATTTGCGAGGTGTCCGGCCTAAAATCGGGCGCCTGCTTTTTTTATCAGCACATCTCGGAAAGTAAATATGACTGCCGGCAGTTACGATATCTTAATTTTACTACCGGTGAGCTTGGTCACTTTGTCCGGGCCGACGGTCTAGCCGTTGACCTTATGCTCGGCGAGCAGTTCCAGCGCCTGCACCATGGCGGAATGGTCTAGGTCAATGCCACCTCTGGCGGCAACCG
>NZCW01000006.1 GCA_002688435.1 Dehalococcoidales bacterium | reverse complement strand
TGTACCAGCTCATAGGCTTTTTGCCGTTTTAGTCCCTTATCGATGAGGGCCAGCATTACCCGCTGAGAGAAGACCAGCCCTTTGGTTAATTCCATATTCCTTTTCATTTTCGGCTGGTAAATTTCCAGCCCTTTGATGACTGAGGTGAAAATCGATAGGCAGTAGTCCAGTACTAGGCATGAGTCAGGTAGGGTGATGCGTTCGGTGGAGGAGTGGCTGATATCACGTTCGTGCCACAGGGCGATATTCTCCATTGAGGTTAAGGCGTGTCCCCTGACCAGTCGGGCTAGGCCGCATACCCGTTCGCATAGTTCTGGATTGCGCTTGTGAGGCATGGCTGAGGAACCGGTCTGTCCAGCCTCGAAGGGTTCCCCCACTTCGCCCACCTCGGTTTTTTGCAGGCCTCTGACTTCGGTGGTAAATTTCTCCAGCGAGCTGGCGATTATCGCTAGGGTAGTGGTGAACTGAGCATGGCGGTCACGTTGTAGGATCTGGTTTGATATCGGTGCCGGGGCCAGTCCCAGCTTGCGGCAAGCCTTCTGTTCTATTTCCGGCGGCACCGTGGCATAGGTGCCTACGGCGCCCGAAATCTTGCCTACCGTGATGGCCCTCTTGGCTTCGGTGAGCCTTTGTAGGTTGCGTCTCATTTCCTCCATCCATACTGCTAGTTTTAGGCCGAAGGTAATCGGCTCGGCGTGAATCCCGTGGGTGCGGCCTATCATCGGCGTGTATTTGTGCTCCATAGCCTGTTGCGCCAGTATCGCGATTAGTTCTTTAATGTCCTGAATTAGGATATCGGCCGCCTCGACCATCTGCAGACTGAGCGCGGTATCCATCACGTCGGATGAGGTAAGGCCGAGGTGAATAAAGCGTGATTCTTCGCCCAAGTTATCCGCTACCGAACCGAGGAAAGCGGTCATATCATGGTGCGTTTCCCTGAGGAGTTCTTCCATACGCTTGATATTACACTGGGCCATTTTTATCTTGAGCATAGCTTCTCGGGGAATAATACCGAGCTCGGCCCAGGCGTCACAGACGGCAATCTCTACTTCCAGCCACTTGTTGAACTTGTTTTCCTCCGACCAAGTCCTTTTCATCTCGGGCCGGGAATACCGCTCAATCATTTCTTATCTCCCTGCTGCAAGTCCTTCCGGTACTTTTCGTAGGCCTGCCTGATACTATCATACTTTAGTCCTAAAATTTCGGCCGCTAGGTAAGCTGCGTTCTTCGCTCCGGCACTACCGATAGCGACACTGGCCACCGGTATCCCGGCGGGCATCTGGACTATGGAGTAGAGGGCATCGACCCCTTTTAGTTCACCCACTGGTAGTGGCACCCCAATGACGGGTAAGGTAGTCCAGCTGGCTAGGACCCCGGGTAGGTGGGCGGCTCCTCCCGCCGCGGCGATTATCACCTCAATGCCCCGCTCTCGGGCGGTCATGCCGTACTGCCGGGCTTTTTCTGGGGTGCGGTGGGCCGAAATTACGTTTACTTCATAATCGATGCCGAGCTGGGTTAATATTTCTAACGTTGGCTGGAGCGCATCATTGTCCGATTTAGAACCCATGACGATGGTCACTGTTGGCATTTTATTCACCTCTTTCCTGAGTTAATTCTGGCGATGTCCCGGCGGTAGTAACATCTTTTAAAATGAATCCGTGAGATATTTTTATAGACCTTATCTCTGGCTTCTTTAATATCTTTACCGGTAGCCACTACGGTCAGGACTCTACCTCCGCTAGTTAGTATCTGGCCTTGGGCCGACCCTGTTTTCGTCCCGGCGTGGAATATCAGGATTTCCTTGTCCGGCTCATCCAACCCGGTAATAGGGAAGCCGATCTGGTGGCTACCGGGATATCCAGCGGACGCCATGACCACGCCGACACAGGCCGCCTCGCTCCATTCTATCTTTATTTGGTTAAGGTTATCATTGACCACCGCCAGCAGAATATCTACTAGGTCGGTTTTCAGTCGGGGTAGGATCACCTGCGTCTCCGGATCACCGAACCGGGCATTAAATTCTAGCACGTTTGGCCCGGAGTTGGTAATCATCAGGCCGCCGTAGAGGGCGCCCTTATAAGGCCTCCCTTCCCGGCGCAGTGCGTTTACCGTTGGTGTCATGATGTTCTCCTGTATCGCTTTGTCCAGCGCCGTATCGAAAAATTGCGGCGGGCTGAAACTACCCATACCGCCGGTATTGGGCCCGCGGTCGTTATCGTATATCCGTTTGTAATCACAGGCGGGCACCATCAGGACGACAGTACGGGCGTCGGTAAAGGCAAAAGAGCTCATCTCTTTTCCCACGAGACATTCTTCAATGATTACTTTATCACCAGCTGCGCCCAACGTCTTTCTTTTCATAAAGCTGGCCAGGGCCTCCAGCGCCTGCGGGACCGATTTGGCGATGACCACTCCTTTACCCGCCGCCAGCCCATCCGCCTTAACGACCACCGGGAGCTTTTGCCGCTGTACATATTCCTTTGCCTGGTGGTAGTCAGCGAAACTGGTACTCTGGGCGCACGGGATGTCATACTGCTGCATTAGCTCCTTGGCGAAGACTTTACTGGACTCTATTTCGGCGGCGGCTTTAGTGGCGCCGAATACGGGCATCCCTATATTTAGGAAACGGTCGGCGATACCGGCCGCTAGCGGTGCTTCCGGCCCGACGATGGTGAGGTCAATTTTATTCTCTTGGGCGAATTTGGCCAACGATTCTATATCGGTGGGGTTTACCTCTAGGTTATGGGCAAGCCGGGCTGTGCCGGCGTTGCCCGGGGCGGTGTAAATCTCTTTAACCTTTGGGCTTTGAGCTAGCTTCCAGACTAAGGTGTGCTCTCTGGCCCCACTCCCGACCACTAGGATTTTTATCTACCTCACCCCCTCGGTAATAGTAGCTACTTATTCTCCATTACTTGAATGCCGCTCCACTCCTGAGTGAGGTCACCTTTTCTACGCTTTATTTCGTTAAAAACAATTCAAAGCTGACCTTTTTACTCCCACTCTATCGTTGACGGGGGCTTGGAGGTTATGTCATAGACTACGCGGTTGATTTCCGGCACCTCGTTCACGATGCGGTTGGAAATTCGGGCCAGTAAATCGTAAGGCAGACGAGACCAATTCGCTGTCATGGCGTCATCGCTGGTCACCGCGCGGATGGCCACTAGGTAGCCGTAAGTTCGGAAGTCGCCCATTACGCCCACGCTTCTGACGTCAGTGAGGATAGCGAAACTCTGCCATAACTGGCGGTAGAGTTTCGCCAGTTTAATCTCGTTCATGACGATGTAATCGGCATTACGTAGTATTTCCAGCTTTTCTTCGGTCACCTCACCGATGATGCGGATGGCCAGGCCTGGGCCAGGGAAAGGCTGCCGCAGTACCAGCTCTTCAGGGAGGCCAAGCTTAAGTCCCACCTGGCGTACTTCGTCTTTGAATAGGTAGCGTAGGGGCTCAAGGAGGTTAAGCGTCATTTGGGCGGGCAGACCGCCGACGTTGTGATGGGTCTTTATTTTGGCCGAGGCGGTACTGACCGATGAGACGCTCTCGATAACATCGGGGTAAAGAGTACCCTGGGCTAGGAAATCGACCTTGCCTACTTTTCTGGCTTCTTCTTCAAATACCCGGATAAACTCCTCGCCGATGGCCTTACGCTTCACCTCAGGGTCGGTTACTTCTTTTAGCTTGCGGAGAAATCTTGCACTGGCGTCGACAAAGATAATGTGCATGCCCAGGTTATTCCGGAAGGCGTTGAGGGTTCTTTCCGCTTCCTCTCGGCGCAGCAGTCCGTTATTGACGAAGATACAGGTCAGCTGGTCGCCAATCGCCCGATGGATGATGGTAGCGACAACCGCGGAATCAACCCCTCCCGAAAGGGCGCAAATAGCCTTGCCGGTACCTACCTGCTCTTTAATCCGGGACAAGCTTTCATTGATGAAGTTGCCCATTGTCCAGTTACCCTTGCAGCCGCAGACGCGGGAAACAAAGTTCTTTAAAATGGTTTTACCTCCAGAGGTGTGGACTACTTCGGGGTGAAACTGAAGGCCGAATATCCCGTCTCCGTTTCCCATAACGGCTACCGGCGAATTTTCCGTGTGGGCCAAGGCGGTGAATCCTGAGGGCATCTCTTCAATTTTATCACCGTGGCTCATCCATACCGGGGTAGAAGGTGGTAAACTGGCAAATAAAGGCGAGTCTAAATCGCTCAGGTGTAGGATAGTATGGCCGTATTCCCGTTTTGCTCCCGGTGCGACTTGCCCTCCTAGCTGTTTGGCGAGGACCTGCATCCCGTAGCAGATACCTAGTACCGGTAAGTGACTGGCATAGATGTAAGCCGGGGAGAGGGGCGCATTGGGATCATTAACACTGGCCGGACCTCCGGAGAGAATAAATCCCCGGGGATTGAGAGACACAATCTTTTCCCAAGGGGTATCGTGCGGCACCAGCTCGCAGTATACCTGGCACTCGCGCACGCGGCGGGCAATCAGTAGGCTGTACTGTGAACCGAAGTCAATAACGACTATGGCCTCGCGATCAGCTCTGGAGACTGCCTCTTCGAGTGCCGCCGGCTGTTCCCCGCCTATCTCTTTGGCGATTTCCAGATAGGTGGAGACTTCAATATCGCCGGTGGTGGTTACCCGGAGACTTTTCTCTTGAAGCTGCTTTGACCTGCGATTAGCCATTTATAACCAAAGATTACCACTATGGTGGTGTCATGTAAAGCCCTTCAGGCTATGTTGATAGTACGAGGCAATTTGGCGATTTTCTCGGTCTGCTTTATTTTTTAGAAGAGAGGCGCGCGGAATTTTTAGTAGCTTTCTTCAGCGGCGGCGACAATTGCTTTCAAATTTTCTATGGGCGTTTGCAGAGGGATAGCACACTCTGGGGCCAGTACATTTACTCCCGCCTCAATAGCGTAGCGGGCCTGTTGATGAACGTCCTCGGGAGTACCACGGAGAAGACATGTAGCGTTGGCGATATTGCCCACTAGGGACATTCTCTCGTTGACGATGCGTACGGCTTCCTTGGCGTCTACCTGCCATTCAAAGTGGTAAGCATCAAAGCCCACTTCGGCAAAGATATCAAGACGGTCAGCACAATTCCCGCAGACATGCAAGATGGTGGGACCACCTATGCGGCCCAGTATATGACGGTGGACTGGTGCCAGAAACTCTGCGTAGGTCTGGGGGCTTATCAGGTCACCCGTAGCGTGGTCAGCTAGGACGATGGCATCGGCCCCGGCTTGGAGCTGGGCACTGGCATTGATGGCGGTTACTTCTTTATAGGCATCAAGAAAGTGTTTTACCTTGTCCGGGTCGGTGCAGATCATCAGTAAAAAGTCTTGGACGCCTACTGTATGGTAGCAGATAGTCCATGGCCCCATGACCTTGCCTAGAATAGCTACTTGGTTGCCGTATTCTTTACGGAGCAGCGCTATGGCATCCAGCACCACCCGCAGTGACGGCTTCTCCAAGATATTCTCTGGAATGATAATGTCTTTCAACTCTTTGACGGGGTGAGTCTTGGCATCAGGCATCATATTAAGGCTTCCCCAGTCTATCTCACAGCCTAGGGCGGCGGCTTCCTGCTGGACACTGAATTCGGGCGCTATCGTGTCAAAACCCAGGATTTCATAGCCCCCGGCAGCTAATTCCGCCATCTGTCGAGCGTCTAGGTGGGCTTCCGGGAAGTAGACACCTACTTTATCCATTAATTCCACACTGATGACGGAAGTAGGACTGGCCACCGAAATACGTTTGTCTTTCCTGCCCCCCAGTAATCCCGAGAGAAAGCGGCGCTTGGGCGATAAATCTGGTTTCATCTTGTTCATAGAAGATTCCCTCTTTTTGTTCTTATTTCCCCAGTAGTTTCAGAGCTATTTCTACTCCGGAGATGGCGTCTTCTCCGTAGCCGTCAGCACCGATTTCGTTGGCGAATTCCCGGGTTACCGGCGCGCCGCCCACAATCAGCTTGGGTACCTTATCACCAGTGCTTTTCCTGACCGTCCCAATCACGTTTTTCATCTCCTGCATGGTGGTAGTGAGCATGGCGGAAAGGCCAAGGATATCTGGGTGGTGTTTCTCGACTGCTTCAAGAAAGATCTTGGCAGGTACGTTGACGCCGAGGTCGATGATCTCGAAGCCAGAGCCTTCCATCAGTACCGAGACGATGTTTTTACCGATGTCGTGGATATCTCCTTCGATAGTGCCTATCACCAGTGTGCCTTTGTTGGTTGACTGGCTTCTCCGCAGGATCGGTTTCAGGATGGAGATACCGCTGTGCATATTCTGGGCGGCCAAGAGGACATCAGGTACCCATATCTCCTTGGCCCTGAAATGCCTTCCCACAATGCTCATCGCGGCGATGAGCCCTTCGTTCAGTATGGTCTCGGCTGGAGTGTCCTGTTGTAGCGCTGCCTGTACCAGTCCGTTAACCGTCGAGGTGTCTAATTCCCGCATTGCTTGATGAAAAGTCTTGACATCAACCATATATCGCATATGTTATAATTTAGGTGAATTTTGCGCAAGTTACTGGAATACTCTCAAGGAGAGTTAGTTTTATGAGTCGTGACGCTGCCGATTTTAAGGTGGTGCTGCCCTTAGCGATGAGTGGCGAGTCAGAAAAGTACCCTCGAAAGTTTAACGAGATGGGTGCCATGTTCACTGCTCAGCCTTGCGTTAGTGAGGACGAATTTATCACCTTCGCCCGGGAAGCTGAGGCGATAATTACCGTGGGTAGTATTCGTCCGGTACTACGGAAAGTCATCACAGGTCTGGAGTGCTGCCGGCTGGTCAGCAATACCCAGATCGGCTATGACAGCATTGATATTGAAGCGGCGACTGAACGAGGTATCTTGGTGACCAATGTGCCCGACTACTGCACTGAGGAGGTATCCGACCATGCCATGGCGTTACTTTTAGCCTGTGTGCGGAAAGTAGTATCACTGAACGAAGCAGTCAGGAGGGGACAATGGGGGCTATCGGCTAGTGGCGTTGATATTCAGACCGGTATCTGGCCGAAAATGTCACGGCTCCAAGGACAAACTTTAGGTTTGCTCGGCTTAGGTAAGGTCTCCCGAGCGCTGGTGCCTAAAGCGAAAGGATTCCAGCTGCGGGTCATTACTTATGATCCTTATGTGTCCCTGAGGATAGCCCGGCAAATAGGTGTGGAATTAGTGAGCTGGAAGCAATTGCTCCGGGAGTCCGATTTTCTTTCGGTGCATGCGGCACTGAATCCGGAAACTAGGTGTATCCTGAGTACCGAGGCTTTTCGGGAGATGAAGCCTACCGCTTGTCTCATCAATACCGCCCGGGGCGGGTTTATTGACGAAGCCGCTTTATACCAGGCGCTTAAAAATAGAGAAATTGCCATGGCGTGTTTGGACGTTACCGATCCCGAGCCTCCCGATCCCAAAAGCCCGCTGCTGGCGTTGGATAACGTCATCATTACCGCCCACTCCGCCTTCTTTTCCCCGACCTCCGAGGCCGAGCGCTGGCATCGGCCGGTGGAGGAGGTAGCCCGGGTGATGCAAGGAGAATGGCCCCGTGCCCTAGTTAACTCCCAGGCCAGAGAGAAGTACGTGGCCCGCTGGGGAGAGATGAAAGAACCGGGCTAACCTTTCCAGTCTATTCGTGTAACGTTACGTCGGCGCTGTGTTTGGTAATGTAGTCCCAGTCATACTCTATACCCAGGCCTGGGCCTTGGGGTACGGAGACGCATCCGTTTTTATCACCACTGCTTCAGGCAAGGAATCCAATTCCGATCGGTCTTGGCAAGGACGAGTCATTTATTATATCCTAGCACTGATTAGAGTTGTGAATAGAAAATAAAGAGGGAAGGCGATATTCACATTGAAACCGTATGTGACCCTGCTGGTCGGGGTGCTGTCTGTTTCTTTCGCTGCGATTTTCATCCGCCTGGCAGATGCACCGCCTTTGGTCATTGCTGCCTATCGTCTGTCCATAGCCTCGGCCATATTAGTCCCCATCGCTGCCATGAAATCAGGGCATGTCTTGAAAGACCTGTCACGGCGTGATATGCTCTTAATTTTGCTCTCCAGCGTTTTCGTGGCAGTGCATTTCGCGCTCTGGATAACTTCGCTCAGCTATACCTCTATCACTAGCTCGATGGTACTGGTGACTTCCCATCCAGTATTTGTCGCTGCTACCTCGTATTTTCTGTGGGGGGAGCGGTTGGACAAGGTGGCTGTAGGCGGTATCGTGGTCACCCTGCTGGGCGTTATTATTATCAACTATGGTGACTTCACCTTTACGGAGAAAGCTTTCTGGGGTGACCTTCTGGCTTTAATTGCTGGTTTGGCCATGGGCGCTTACCTCATTATCGGTGGTCAGATCAGGTCTCGTATTGGTATTCTGCCTTACCTCGCTCTCATCTATAGCGGTGCCGCCGTGATGCTGCTGGCTACAGCGATGATCACCGGGCACAGCCTTATCGGCTATTCTAACGTTACCTATGTGATGATGGTTCTCTTGGCGCTGGTGCCGCAGCTCATCGGACATTCGTGTCTGAACCTCACCGTGCGCTTGATTCCGGTGACCCTCGTTTCCGTGGCCATCCTAGGCGAACCTGTCGGGGCGACAGTGCTGGGGTATCTTATCCTTGATGAAGTACCTCATGCCAATGAAATAACCGGTGGTTTGCTTATTCTGGTCGGGATTTTTACCGTGATGAGACGGACCCCGAAGCGGCTGGTGATGAAGTGACCAGTAATCGTGTCTGTGATATACTACCGTCAAGAGTGGAGAAATATATTTTTATGAGCCACAGTCCTTCGGCCACTTTTAATCTCGGTCGATGGTTGGGGGAAAGGCTGCCAATGGGGAGTGTCCTGGCTTTAATCGGGGAGTTGGGATGCGGCAAAACGCTGTTTACCCGGGGGATTTGTGTCGGGCTTGAGGTGCCGGAAAGGCGGGTCAACAGCCCCACCTTTGCCTTTGTTAACGAATATAATGGAAGGCTGCCGGTTTCTCACGTGGATTTATACCGCATCAATACCGTGGAGGAAGGATTCGAAATCGGGATGTTGGACTACCTGGTCCGAGTCGCGTCCGGAGTAATCGTGGTGGAGTGGGCGGAAAAACTGCTGTCCCTTTTCCCCGATAACTATTTGCAGGTTAAGTTTCAAGTGCTTTCTGCCCGGCGGCGCCGTCTTGAATTTACCGGTTTCGAGGAAAAATTCTTCGGCCTGCTTAAGGAGATGAACGATAGATGAAAATATTGGGGATAGACACCTCGGGGTACACTAATGCCGTCGGCGTGGTTGATGGAGATCGAGTGCTGGCTGACTTTAAATTTACGACCAAGAACGACTCGCTGGAGAAAATAGTGGCCCATATTGATTCTACCTTGAAAGAGGCCAGACTTACCCTGGAAGATATGGAAGGGTTCGGAGTTGGACTGGGGCCGGGGTCATGGACAGGAATTAGAGTAGGAGTAACGGTGGCCAAAATACTTGCCTATAGCGCTGGCCGGCCGGTGGCTGGAGTGCCGACACTGGAAGTCTTAGCTTATATGGCCGGTAAAGCGGCGGGGTTAATCTGCCCCATAATTGACGCTGGTGCTGGAGGTACGATCTACGCCGCGTTTTACCGGATGGGGAACGGTGCGGTCCACCGGACCAGCGAATACTACGTCGGTGATGTCCCGGGACTGGCCGGGCGAGTGAAAGAGCCGGTCACTTTAACTGGCCTCGGAGCCCAAGACTACCGCTGGTTAATTGGCCAGGTGGTCGGCTCTTCGGTTAGTATTAAAGCGAAGGAGGAGACACCGGGAGGGGCGGCGGTGGCCTGGCTGGCGAAAGTCCGTCTCGCGTGTGGAGAAGATGACGACGTTCTTTCCTTGACGCCTTTGTATTTGAAAGAGTCTACTGCGCGGGCTTTCCGGAATAAATACGCGAGGACTGGTTCAACGGAAAATTAAGTGCGAACATGTTAGTTTTAGGTATTGAGACTTCCTGCGATGAGACATCTTCAGCCTTGGTGATCGATAGTCAGGTCGTACTGTCCAATTTCATTGCCACTCAACTGGACCTGCTGCGGAAATACGGCGGCGTGGTCCCGGAAATCGCCGCCCGCAGGCATGCCGAGCTAATCGGTTACGTTATTAATGAAGCGGTCACATCAGCAGGTAAAATATTGACCGATGTCGAAGCCATCGCCGTTACCTCGAAACAAGGTCTGATTGGCTGTCTGTTGGTGGGAGTCGCCGCCGCCAAGTCGCTCAGCTACGTCTTGCGGGTGCCGCTGCTGGGGGTGCACCATATTGAAGGTCATATTTTCGCTAATCTGCTCAGTAATCCTCGACTGCCTATGCCCCACATTTGCCTGACAGTTTCCGGTGGTCACACTATGCTGGTTTATGTCCGAGACTATTGCCAGTATGAGTTGCTGGGGAGCACTCTGGATGATGCCGCCGGCGAGGCCTTTGATAAAATTGCCAAGTTTCTGGACCTCGGTTTTCCCGGCGGGCCGGTCATAGATAAGTTAGCCACTCGAGGTAACCGGAAGGCTTATAATTTTCCGCGGCCGCTGTTGAAAGCCGGTACATTGGACTTCAGCTTTAGCGGTCTGAAAACCGCCATTATAAATGCCTTCAAGCACCGGCTGGCTGGCGGTGCGGTATTACCCCTAGAAGACATTGCCGCTAGCTTTCAAGAAGCGGTGGTGGATGTCTTGGTGGCCAAGACCTGGCGCGCTGCCCGACAACGAAGAGTGTCCGCGGTCAGCGTGACCGGCGGGGTCTCGGCCAACCGACGGTTAAGGGAGGTCTTTCGAGAGACCTGCCAGATGGAAGGAATCGAGGTCTTCTTCCCCGAACTCCCTCTGTGTACGGACAATGCCGCCATGATTGCCGCCGCCGGGTATGCCCGTTTCCGGCGAGGGGAGGTGGCTGATTTAAATCTGAATGTGTTTCCCAATGTCCCGTTCGAGGTATAACATGGCAATTGAAATAGTAACCATCAACCCGAAGAAGCCCTCACTCCAGACGATCAGACGTGCGGCACGCCTGATCGTGAAAGGTAAAGTAATAGTATGCCCGACGGATACTGGTTACGCTTTCGCTGCTAACTCACTGAACACCAAGGCGGTGGCCGGGGTTTTTGAACTTAAAGGAAGAGCTTATGCTAACCCGATACATGTCGCCGTGGACTCTCTGGAGACGGCTGGCAAATATGCCTATCTGAACGAAGCGGCGGAGCGTCTCGCCCACAATTTCCTTCCCGGTGCCCTGACCCTGGTTTTACCCAAAAAAGAAATAGTCCCCCATCTGTTGGTGGCCGGTGGGGAGACAATTGGTATTAGAATCCCGGATAACCGAGTAATACTGGAACTGGCGGCCATGATCAACCTACCATTAACCGCGACCAGCGCCAATATCAGCGGCCAGCCCACGCCTTACTCTGCCCATGAAATTCTGTCGCAGGCGAGAGAGGCGATGGCGCCGGTAGCTCTGGTCCTAGATCAAGGCCCGTTGTTGGTACGAGAACTCTCCACCATTGTCGATTTAACGGCCAGTCCGCCCCAGCTTCTCCGTCAAGGGCGGGTAAGCTGGCTGGAAATCCGGCAGGTCTTGCAGCCGCTCCATGATTTGGCGTCGGAGTAGCAAATAAACACCGTAGGTAGTCTAGTTTGACAATAAAATTGAATCTGTGCTATCTTCTTGATACAAGTTGAAGTTGGACTCTCGGGATTTTAAGCCCATAGATAGGTATGGCGGTAGGCCTTGTTTTAATTTTAAAGCTGGATCGAAAGGCAAGGTATGAAGAGTGACGTTGTAAAAAAAGGTATCGAGCGGGCACCGCATCGTTCGTTGCTGTATGCCTTGGGCTGTACGCGCAGTGAAATGGACAAACCCTTTATCGGGGTTATCAATAGCTTTAGTGAGATTGTTCCCGGACACAGGCATTTGCGTGGTATCGCCGAAGCGGTAAAGTCCGGAGTACGGGAAGGAGGCGGCGTTCCTTTTGAAGTCAATACAATTGCAGTCTGTGATGGAATTGTCATGAACCATCCAGGGATGAAATACAGCCTGCCTAGCCGGCAGCTAATCGCCGACTCGGTGGAAATAGTGGCTGAAGCTCATGCTTTTGATGCTCTGGTCTTTATCCCTAACTGTGACAAGATAATCCCCGGAATGCTTATGGGCGCCGTCCGACTGAATCTGCCTTCCGTCTTTGTTAGCGGTGGGCCGATGTTGGCAGGACGTGTCCGCCACACCGGCCAGACAGTAGACCTTAGCTCCGTCTTTGAGGCGGTGGGAGAAGTGGTCAGTGGCAAGAGAAGCGAAGAAAAGCTGGCGGAATTGGAAGAGATAGCCTGTCCGGGTTGTGGTAGCTGCGCCGGTATGTTTACTGCTAATACCATGAACTGCTTGACTGAGGTACTGGGAATCGGACTACCAGGAAACGGCACCATTCTGGCGGTGGACGCCCGACGGCAGGTGCTGGCCCGGGAAGCCGGACGGCGCGTGATGGAAGTCCTGGCGGATGAAATTCGACCTCGGCAGCTTATCACCAAAGCATCTCTGCATAACGCCTTAACTGTGGACGTGGCTCTGGGCGCTAGCACCAACTCGGTTTTACACCTGATGGCTATCGCCCACGAGGCTGATGTTAATTTCCCTCTGGCGATGGTAAATGAAATAAGTCAACAGACGCCATGTCTGTGCAAACTGTCGCCAGCTGGGCCGTATCATATAGAGGACTTGGACCGCGCCGGTGGTATATCGGCGGTAATGAAAGAGCTCCAAGGCCTGTTAAATCTGGATTTAAAAACGGTGACTGGAAAAACGCTAGCGGAAAACATTACGCACAGCCGTATTTTAAATAAAGAAGCTATCCGGCCCGTGGCTAAGGCTTATGCTCCTACCGGCGGCTTGGCGATGCTTTTTGGTAATCTAGCTCCAGAAGGAGCCATTGTCCGGAGGTCAGCGGTAGCGGACGATATGCTGAATCACCGAGGACCGGCTAGGGTATTCGATTCCGAAGAAACGGCCACCGAGGCGATTATGAAGTGTCGGATAAAGCCGGGCGATGTGATAATTATTCGTTATGAAGGTCCCCGAGGAGGCCCTGGGATGAGAGAGATGCTGACACCTACCTCTCTCCTGAGCGGTATGGGGATAGATGACAAGGTCGCGCTTATCACCGACGGGCGTTTTTCCGGAGCCTCTCGCGGTGCTGCCATTGGCCATGTTTCCCCGGAAGCCGCTAGTCGGGGAGCTATCGCTGCTCTGCGAGATGGGGATATAATTAACATTGATATTCCTAACTACAAACTGGAAATAGAGCTTACGGAGAAAGAGATTACCAGTCGCCTGGCGCAGCTAGCCGACTTTGAACCCAGCGTAAAAACAGGTTACCTCAGATACTACGCCGAGAAAGTTTGTTCGGCTAGCACCGGGGCGGTTTTCGGCGGATAGAGGAGGCTTATTATGAAGATGACAGGTGCTCAGATTCTCTGTGAAGGACTGGTCAAAGAAGGTGTCGAGGTTATCTTCGGTTTACCCGGGGGAGCGGTCATTCCACTCTATGATACCTTACTCCAGTATCCTCAGCTCCGCCATATCCTAGTACGGCACGAACAGGGAGCCGCTCATGCGGCTGACGGCTACGCCCGGGCCACCGGTAAAGTAGGGATATGTTTCGCCACCTCTGGGCCGGGGGCCACCAACCTGGTCACCGGAATCGCTAATGCTTTTCTTGATTCCGTCCCTGTGGTCGCTGTAACCGGCCAAGTAGCCAGCCACTTTATTGGTAAAGACGCCTTCCAAGAGACGGATATTACCGGTATCACCTTACCTGTTACCAAGCATAATTACCTTGTTCTCGATGTTAATTCATTGGCGGGAGTGGTCAAGCAAGCCTTTCATCTGGCTAGGACCGGTCGGCCCGGGCCGGTATTGATTGATATACCGCGGGATGTCTTTCTGGAGCAGACGGAGTTCAACTATCCCGATACAGTGGACTTGCCCGGCTATAAACCGACACTCCAAGGACATCCAACACAGATTAAGAAGGTGGCTAGGGCGATAAGTGAAGCTAAGCGGCCTCTCCTTATTGCCGGTAGAGGGGTAACTATCTCCGGGGCATATGCCGAACTGAAATGGCTGGCGGAGACCGCACAAATACCGGTAGTCACCACTCTGCTCGGTGTCGGCTGCTTCCCGGAAAGTCATATTCTCAATTACGGTATGGCAGGTATGCACGGTACGGCTTATGCCAATATGGCGATTGATCATGCTGACCTGGTGATGGCCATGGGCATGAGGTTTGATGATAGAGTGACCAGTAAAATAAGCGCCTTTGCCCCTCACGCCCATATTGTCCATATTGATATAGACCCGGCCGAAATCGGTAAAAATGTGCGTGTTGATGTGCCTATCGTCGGAGATGTCAGAATGGTTCTTCAAGAGATAAATAAATTGGTTACCACCAATCGGCATGTTGGGTGGCTGGAGGAACTTGAGACCTGGCGAAAGGAGCACCCAATGCTGGGAATTAGAGATGCCGACGGGTTACTGCCCCAGTATGTCATTCGACAGATATACGAAGCGACTCGGGGAGAGGCGATAATTGCTACCGGTGTCGGACAGCACCAGATGTGGGCCGCTCAGCACTACTATTACGATAAGCCAAACGCACTGCTTTCTTCGGGGGGTCTGGGGACGATGGGATTTGGGCTACCCGCGGCGATGGGAGCCAAGATAGGCTATCCCGACAAGCCTGTCTGGTGCATTGATGGGGACGGTAGTTTTCAAATGACAATTCAGGAATTGGCCACCATCGTCCAGGAACAGGCCGCCGTTAAAATCGCTATTATTAATAATGGTTATCTGGGTATGGTCCGGCAGTGGCAGGAACTCTTCTACAAACAACGCTACGTCGCTACTCCTATATCCTGTCCGGACTTTGTTAAGATTGCGGAAAGCTATTGCTTTCCCGGTCTGAGGGTGCAACATAAAGAAGAAGTAGTGCCGGCGATTGAGCAAGCGATGGCGCATCCCGGACCTTTTCTGATTGATTTTAAGGTGGATCCAGAAGAAAACGTTTACCCGATGGTGCCTCCGGGGGCGGCCTTGGCCGAAATATTAGAGGACCCCAAGAAGAAAGTGAAACCCATCTCCGATTCGACCAGGCTTCCGGTGAGTAATATCTGATTTGGGAAATGGTGTTGGCATGCTGACCTCGAAGCATATTTTGTTGGCTTTGGTGGAGGATAAACCGGGTGTACTGAACCGGATGGCCAGCGTATTCCGGAGGCGCGGCTTCAATATTCAGAGCGTCAACGTGCTGGAGACTATTGAAACTGAGGATGCCGGGCGGCCGGGCCTGACACGGGTGGCGATTGTGGTGGCTGGGTCTGCCAGTATTTTGGGACAAGTTAGGCAACAACTGGAAAAGATAGTGGATGTTGTCCGGGTATCCGATATTACGGCGAGAGATATAGAGTAGACCTGTTACCGTCGTTGTCGAAAAACCGAAAATGAAAAGTAGCCGCATGGCCACTATGAAGCACACCATAATTGCCTTGGTGGAGGACAGGCCGGGGGTATTAACCAGGATGGCCAGTCTGTTCCGGCGGCGTGGTTTTAATATTGAAAGTATCGCCGTGGGACATAGTGAACTGCCGAATTTGTCGCGTATGACCATTGTTGTCAACGGCTCCGCCAATACGCTGGAACAGGTTAGGAAGCAGCTGAACAAGGTGGTGGATGTGGTCAGAGTGGTTGACGTTAGCGATGGTAATATCACCGTTCGAGAACTGGCCCTGATAAAAGTAAGAGCCACCTCGACTACCCGGAGCGAGATTATTGAGATTGCGGATATATTCCGGGCGAGTATCGTTGACGTCGGTTCTGATTCGTTAACCATTGAGATTACCGGCGATGAGGATAAAGTGGAGTCCCTGCTAAGCCTGCTTCGCGGCTTTGGCATCAGAGAGATAGCCCGGACCGGTCGTATCGCTATGCTGCGCGGCCAGCTAGCGACAGAAGAGAAAGCGGCCAGTAAGGTACAGAGAAGAGCTGGAAGGTTGGAACACTATTAGCCGGAAAGGGAGGAAGTTTTATGATAAGGTGACTAGTAATCCGAGGATTTAATTAATCGGAAATAAAGAGACAACTGATCAAATGCCGACAGGTGTGAAAAATAAACAAAGACGAGAAAGGAGCACGTTATGGTCAAAGTGTACTATGACAAAGATGTCGACCAGAGTTTACTGAAAGGAAAAACCGTCGCCATCGTGGGTTATGGCAATCAAGGACGCGGCCAAGCACTAAACCTTAAGGATAATGGTTATCAGGTGGTGGTGGGCTTGTACCAGGGGAGTAAAAGCTGGAGTAAAGCTGAAACTGACGGGGTTAAGGTGACCACGGTAGCGGAAGCAACGAAAGAAGCCGATGTTATCATGGTGCTGGCCCCGGATAGCCTGCACCAAGAAATCTATAACCGGGAGATTGTCCCGAATCTGTCTAAAGGTAATATGCTGATGTTCTCGCACGGTTTTAACATTCATTTCGGGCAGATTATCCCCACGCCTGATATCGACGTTACCATGATAGCACCGAAGAGTCCGGGCAATATGCTGCGGGAACTCTATACTCAAGGCCAGGGCGTACCGGCGCTGCTGGCGGTCTACCAAGATGCTTCCGGTAAAGCCAAGGAAAAGGCTCTGGCCTATGCCGAGGCCATTGGCTGTGCCCGAGCCGGTGTTTTGGAAACAACCTTTGCCGAAGAGACGGAAACCGATCTTTTCGGTGAGCAATGTATTCTCTGTGGTGGTGTTACCGCGCTGCTTAAGGCTACCTTTGAGACCTTGGTGGAAGCTGGCTACCAGCCGGAACTAGCCTATTTTGAGTGCCTGAACGAGCTCAAACTTATCGTTGACCTGGTTTACAAAGGTGGCATCAGCTTCATGCGTGACTCGGTCAGCCATACCGCGCAGTACGGTGACATCACCCGCGGGCCCCGGGTTATTGATGACGGGGTGCGAGAAAATCTGTGGGAAATCCTGACCGAGATTCAGGATGGTACTTTTGCCAAGGAGTGGATTCTGGAAAACCAGGCAGGGCGTCCCACCTTTACCGCCTTGAAAAACAAAGATCGGGAACATCCCATAGAGCGGGTAGGTGCCGAGCTGCGCAAAATGATGCATTGGCTCTAGTTGTAGTGCGTAAACTTCTCGGCTTTCTTTCTGAGGAGAATTAGATATGGACAAGGTAACTATCTTTGATACCACCTTGCGGGATGGAGAGCAGGCAGCGGGGGGTAGCTTAAACGTCCAAGAAAAGCTGGAGATAGCCAAGCAGCTGGAGAATCTTGGGGTGGATGTCATTGAAGCTGGCTTCCCCATTAGCTCTCCAGGTGACTTTGCCTCTGTACAGCTTATTGCTCGGGAGGTACGTAATTCTATTGTTTGCGGCTTGGCTCGGGCTAATCCTCAAGATATTGATCGTGCCTGGGAAGCCGTGAAAGAGGCGGCGCAGCCGCGGATCCATGTGTTCGTCTCGTCTTCCGATATACATCTCATGCACGTGTTGCAGAAAGACCGCGACGAGATTTTACAACTGACCCGTGATACGGTTGCCCGAGCGAAAAGTTACACTGATGACATCGAGTTTTCACCGATGGATGCCAGTCGCACCGAACTGGCGTACCTCTACCAGATACTGGAGATTGCCATTGACGCTGGGGCCAACACGGTAAACATTCCGGATACCATGGGCTATGCCATTCCCGGGGAATTTGGCCGGTTAATCGCAGGGATTTCCCAGAACGTACCCAATATCGGGCGAGCAGTAGTTAGCGTGCACTGTCATAATGATCTGGGGTTGGCCGTGGCTAACAGTTTGGAATCAATCAAGCAGGGTGTCCGGCAGGTAGAGTGTACCATTAATGGCATCGGCGAAAGGGCAGGTAATGCTTCGCTTGAGGAAATCGTCATGACTCTCAAAACCCGTAGTGATTTCTTCGGGCTGGAGACCGATATCGAGATCCAGCAAATTTACAAGACCAGCCGGTTGGTTAGTGAGTTAACCGGCTTCTCTATCCAGCCTAATAAGGCGATTGTTGGGGCTAACGCCTTCCGTCATGAGTCGGGGATACACCAGGATGGTGTTATCAAGATGCCCATTACCTTCGAAATAATTGACCCGAAAACAGTAGGGGTGCCGTCGCGTAGTCTGGTACTGGGGAAGCTCAGCGGCCGGCATGCCTTTAAGGAAAGACTGGCGGAGCTAGGTTACAGCTTGGGTGATGACGATTTTAACCGTGTCTTCTACGCTTTTAAGGAGCTGGCGGATAAGAAAAAAAGGATAACCGACCGGGATATCGAATCCCTAGTGGCCGAGGAGCAGCGCACCGTTTCCGAGGTATATCACCTGGACCGTATTCAGGTGTCCTGTGGAGACAGAGGGATCCCCACTGCCTCGGTGGTGCTCATCGCTCCTGATGGAAAGGACCAGGCTGACGCTGCCTTGGGTACCGGTCCCGTGGACGCTACCTTCAAGGCGATTGACAAGGTAGTCGGGGTGTCCAATAAGCTCACCGAATTCAGTATAAAATCGATTACGGAAGGTATCGATGCCATTGGTGAAGTACTGGTTAGGATTGAAAGTGACGGCATAACCTATACCGGTCGGGGGGCGGATACCGATATCATTGTCGCCAGCGCTAAAGCTTATATCAATGCCCTGAACCGACTACTGGCGGCTAAGTAAGAAAGAAGGCGGATAGACGTGGAGAATGATAATGATTGTAAAGTTAGATGTCTCGGAGGGATTATCGGCATACTCCTTTTCATTCTGCCTTATATTTTATTTGGACCGCACCCGGATACGTGGGACCCTATGTTAGATAGGTCTCCTCGTCCTTAATTCGAGAAGTAGATGACGCATAATGAACGGGAGTGGCTCCATCCTGACCGGAGCGAGGTTATCCGCAGTGGGGGTGAGGGCATTGTCGCCGGATTAACCACGGCAGCTACCATCTGGGCGGTAGCCAGCATTGGCTTGGCGATCTGCGCCGGACTTTACGATGATGTTAGATGAGGTCTTAATTTTGCTTTCCTTGAGTGATGCGTAACGAAAGGAAACAATGATGAATTTAACAGAGAAAATACTGGCGGCTCATGCCGATAAGACGGCGGTGAGTCCGGGTGAGTTTATCAATGCCCGGGTGGATATGATTCTGGTGAATGACGTTACCGCCCCGATTTCCATCCGGGAGTTCCGTCGTATCGGGGTGAGCAAGGTCTTTGACCCTCGAAAAATAGTGATGGTGCCCGACCATTTTACTCCTAATAAAGACACGATTTCCGCTGAGAATGCCAAGCAGATGCGGGAGTTTGCTCTTGAGCAGGGAACGCTCTATTTTGAAGTAGGACAGATGTGCGGCATCGAGCACGTACTTTTACCGGAGCAGGGTCTGGTGTTACCCGGTGAGTTGATTATCGGAGCCGATTCACACACCTGTACTTACGGAGCCCTGGGCGCCTTCAGCACTGGTATGGGGTCAACCGATATCGCTGCGGCCATGGCTACCGGAGATACCTGGCTGAAGGTACCGCCGACGATTAAGTTAGTATACCGGGGTAATTTAGGAACTTGGGTAGGAGGTAAAGATTTAATCCTGTACACCATTGGCAGGATTGGTATGGACGGCGCGCGTTATTCGGCGATGGAATTTGTCGGTGAGGCGATAGAAGCCCTGTCTATAGAGGGGCGATTTACCATGGCCAATATGGCGGTTGAGGCCGGGGCTAAGGCCGGTCTTTTCCGGGTAGATAACAAGACGCAACTTTACATAAAATCTCGAGAAAGACACGCTTATAATGTTTACGAATCGGATACCGATGCGGAATACGCTAGGATCATTGAGTACGATATCTCCGGTATGGAGCCTCAGGTGGCATTGCCCGGCTCTCCGGCGAACGCCAGGCCGGTCAGTGAAGTTGGCGATGTCGCCATCAACCAAGCGGTAATCGGTAGCTGTACCAATGGCCGCCTGGAAGACTTGCAACTGGCGGCCCAGATATTGAAAGGGAAAAAGGTGCATTCGGAGGTACGCTGCCTCGTTTTCCCCGGTACCCAGCAGGTATACCTCGATGCCTTGAATCTGGGGCTGGTTGAGATATTTATTGAGGCCGGTGCGGCGGTTAGTACGCCCACCTGTGGGCCATGTGCTGGGTTACACATGGGGATTCTGGCGGAAGGCGAGCGGTGTATTTCCACCACCAACCGTAACTTCGTCGGCCGGATGGGCAGTCCCAAATCAGAAGTCTATCTCTCAAGTCCGGCGGTGGCGGCGGCCAGCGCGGTGGTCGGGCGGATTGTCAGTCCGGAGGAAGTTAGCGGGTAAGGTACCGTCAGTCTGGAAAGATATACGAAGAAAAGAAAAGGAAATTACCGATAGCGCCGAGATAGCGAGTATTATAAAAAGGCTAGCATATGTCGCATTGGCCTGGTGGACAGAGACGAACCTTACGTCGTTCCGGTCTGTTTCGGCTATGAGAAGAATGCTCTCTGTTTCCATAGTGCTTTAGAAGGGCGGAAGGTTGGACTCATTAAGAAAAACAATAAGGTTTGTTTTGGAATAGATACTGATACGGAGATGATAAAATCGGAGAGTGCCTGCAGTTGGAACTTAAACTACCGGAGCATCGTTGGCCTGGGCCGGGCCTGTATTCTGTAAGGCGATGAAGGTAAAACTCAAGGCTTGAAAGTGATTATGGGGTAGTATTCGGAGAAAGATTTTAATTTTTCTAGGGAACGACTGGACTCTGTCTTGGTAGTCTGGATTGATGTGGAAAGCATCACCGGTAATTGGAAGTGAGACTATGGCTAAGGAACGTAAAAGCTGGCGTGAGAAACTGGCCTACAGTAAAAACCTGCCTAAGGTCGTTGAAATCACGAATAAGATGAGTCAGAGATGGGGGACGGGCACGATGGTTGTTCCGGCACCGATGGAAGTAGATGAAATTATGAGAAAAGTCCCAGAAGGTAAAATAACCACCATCAATCGGATTCGAGAAACACTGGCCCGGAAGCATGGTGCCACCATCGGCTGCCCGATGACTACCGGGATTTTTGCCTCAATTGCGGCACGCGCCGCCGAGGAAGCGATGACGGAGAGGGAGAAAAATATTACCCCGTACTGGCGAACGTTAAAGAGTAATGGGGAGCTCAACGAGAAATATCCGGGAGGGATAGAAGATCAGACTGTCCGTCTAACAAAAGAAGGGCATACCATCGAACCAGGCAAGGGCAAAAACCCGTCCAGAGTGAAAAATTTTGAGAAGGTTTTGCAATAGATGTACTCTCTCCTCTTAGGAAAAGGAAAAAGCCAGAAGGTGAGAGGTTGGTAAAATAAAGAAGGAGATTTCTAATGTTGAAAGGCAAAGTCCATAAATACGGCGCGGATGTGGATACTGATGCCATTCTCCCTGGCCAATATTTAAACCTCACGACGATGGAGGAACTGACCAGGTACTGTATGGAGGACGCCGACCCCGAATTTTTGAAGAAAGTCCGGCCGGGAGATATCATGATGGCGACTACTAACTTCGGCTGCGGTTCCTCGCGGGAGCATGCCCCGATGGCCATTAAAGGGTCGGGTATCTCCTGTGTCATCGCCCAAAACTTCGCCCGTATTTTCTTCCGTAACGCGATTAACATCGGCCTGCCGCTGCTGGAGTGTGAAGAAGTGGTGGCCAAGACGGAGAGTGGTGATACTCTGGAAATTGACCTGTCCGGCGGCACCATAAAAAACCTGACCAAAAGTTTAACCTTTGCCGTCAGTTCTTATCCCGGTTTTATGGCGGAGCTTATTACCGCCGGTGGGCTGATTGAGTACACTCGGCAGCGATTAGAGAGCCGGAGAGTCTAATATGAAGTTTGACATAGCGGTCTTGCCCGGTGACGGTATCGGACCGGAAATTACCGATGAGGCGGTCAAGGTGCTGCGGGTAGTGGGAAAAAGATTCGGCCATCAGTTTAACCTGCACTACGGCCTGATCGGCGGGGCAGCCCTCGATGAACAAGGTGTGTCCCTGGTACCGGAAACGTTAAAGATGTGTCGGAACTGTGACGCGATTTTGCTGGGTGCCGTTGGCGGTCCTAAGTGGGACGACCCCCAAGCGAAAGACCGCCCGGAGATCGGCCTGCTGACACTACGGAAAGAAATGAAACTCTTCGCTAACCTGCGGCCGGTGAAAGTCTTTTCGGTGCTGGTCGACGCTACCAACCTGAAGCCACAGGTGATTCAAGGAGTGGACTTTATCTTCGTCCGCGAGCTTACTGGTGGCCTTTATTATGGCCGTCCCAAGAAACGGTGGCAGACGTCACAGGGTAGGCGGGCGGTGGATACTATGATTTACTCCGAGGCGGAGATTGCACGCATTGTCCGTCTCGGCTTTGAATTGGCCCGGGGCCGGCGCCAAAGAATGGTCTCGGTGGATAAAGCTAATGTACTGGAATGCTCCCGGCTCTGGCGGCAGGTGACGGAAGAAGTAGCTAAAAGCTATCCGGATGTTGAATTAGAGCATATGCTGGTGGACGCCTGCGGGATGCGTCTTATCCAGAACCCAACCTACTTTGACGTTCTGGTTACCGAGAATACTTTTGGTGACATCCTGACCGACGAAGCGTCAATGCTGGTAGGGTCTCTGGGGATGCTGGCTTCCGCTAGCTTGGCCGGGGTGCCGCAAAGAGAGAAACGTATCTTTGGTATGTATGAACCCAGCCACGGTAGCGCCCCCCGCCGCGCTGGACTTAACTTGGCTAACCCCATCGCCACCATTCTCAGCACTGCCTTTATGCTGTATTATTCTTTCGGTTTGAATGAGGCTGCGCAGGCTGTTGAGTCGGCAATAGCAGAAGTGCTAGATGAGGATTACCGTACCTATGATATTATGAGCGAAGGCAAGACAAAAGTGGGGACGAAGGAGATGGGAGAACTAATTGCTGGCAAGGTACGAGACTAGGTCGGCTAGCCCACCGGCATGATATATAAAGGTCTGATTTGCTTTTCCAGTCACGGCACATCTGATCCGCGCTCATCGTTGAAAGCACTAATGGCGACTGTTGTCAGGCTCAGGGTAGTGGTCTGAAGGTAAATATTCTATTCGGCATACCCTATCCCGCCATATGCACGTGTCTCTCTCTCCCGGTCTCGTATCTGACTGATGTCCGTTCACACATCGTACAGATTATCCAGCGGAGCTTCATGGAGATATGACTGGGACAGGGCGACGGCCGCCAACTCCCGCCGTAGGTCCTCGTAATAGATTAGAGTCCCCTCTAATAAAAACCATATCGCCAACTTGACTTTCGCCGGGTAACGACTTCTTCCAATGACATCTCGCCTTTGGGTATCGGTGGAGGTAGATTAATGGTTTTCGATTGGCTCATGGCTATTTTTTGGCTTGTTAGAATTCTCCGTACTTTAAGCTTTGACTATCATTTGGTATAATGATGAGAAAGAATAACTTTTGGTAGGGGAATAAGGTAATCAAAGAGTAAAAGATGGGTAAAGAAATAAAAAGTGCTCTAGAAATCGCCATGGCGAAGGTGGAGAGACTGGGTGGTGTAACCGAAGAGGAGCGCCGGAAGTGGAAATATGTCCCGGAAGGGGAAAAACTGGCGGCCAGATACCTCAAGCAAGACCTGAACTTGGTGGCGGAACTGGGAACGTACGGGGAAGATGCTAGAAAATGTGTTATTGAAGGAGCCAACGATATACTGACTAGAAATATTAGCCTGCCGCGTAATGATTTAGCTAGAAAGAACAATAGAAAGGCTATGGATGGGTTAAAAATACTGAAGAGTGATAGAGTGAGTGTGGAAAACGTCTACAGCCGGATAAGACGTATCTTCGATCATTACCAAGAACAGGGAGGACAGCAGAAAAAACAGGCCTACCAATCGTTGAAGACTGAATTTGAAGCCAAGGTACAACAGGCAGTACAGCAGCAATTTGGTACACTCGCTGGAGCCAAGTTAGACGTGGAGAACCAACCCCAATTCCAGGAAGAATGGCGCCGGTTACAGACCCAATTGGAGTCGCAGTATGACAAGCTATTGGACGAATATAAACAGGAGCTTTCCACCATAGTTTAGGAGAACCGATGGATGCTAACGACGATAAAATTGAATATGCCGTTAGGCATACCGAGATATTGAGGTCACCTCGGCAGAGCTTGGCTACTTTCGGCACGACCAATATCTACTACTATCTGGTGACGGAACCGGCCTACACCGATATTACAGGTGCGGCTGACGAAACTGTGGTTCGGGAAGGTCGAGTGATTGCCGAGAGGCCCAGGATTGTTACTCCTTATTACCTTTCTCGGCTGGAAGGGTTTAGCTTGGAAGCTAGAAAATACCTTGATACCTTGATAAAAATCTATAACCCTGATTCTCCTGGCCTCTTTTATGCCTACCGGAATGAACCTAAAGAACTGAGCATCGTGACAGGCAAATGGCCGGCGGTGGTTGATAAACTGAACACCGAGATTGATAAGCGTGGCGACCTGCTGACGTCAATTATTAAAGGTGAGGACGAGCTTTGGGACGTATCTCTACTGAAGTTTATCTATCAACTCGTTAGGAGTTCTCTCCCGGACAACTTGTCCCAGATGGGGGCCCGAGGGCTCCTGAATGTGGACTCCGGTGGGGTGCCGCTTGACGCCCGGTTGAGGATTGAGGAACTCTTCGAGAAAGCGACGAAGGGAGAGTACGACCCGTATGACCTGAAAGACGAACTTGACCACTGGAACTTGTTCGCGGAATACGAAGACCGGTTTTTCGCCATTTTCAAAAAGAGACGAGCATGCAAATTACCGTAATTGAAGCCAGAGATCTTTCCGAAGCCTGGTTTCTTTGCCTGTGTAAAACCCTGACCGAAGGACATGAATACAAAATCGAACGTGGGAGTTATGCCGGGCAGCGGCGTAAAGAGCTTGATTTTGCGGTGGTACAGGTCAGGCATCCAGGATCAAGACCGTTAATTCCCGATGTGCCGCAAGGAGTACCGCCGCCCAGCACCATGGATTACATCGAGAGCTATTTACCTTACCTGATGACAGCGCATCGGAAAGAAGGCGAGCAGTACACTTACGGCCAGTATCTTGAGACGCAGATAGCCGAGGTAATCAAAATGTACCAGGAAGACGGCTACAACACTAACCAGGCTTTTATGGCAGTGGGTAATGAACGGTCTCTTTTTCTCTCCGACCCCCCGTGCCTGAGGGCTATAGATACCAGAATCCGTGGTAATAAGCTTAATTTTGTGGTCTATTTCCGCTCCTGGGACTTATGGGCCGGTTTCCCCTCAAACCTAGCGGCCATTCAACTCCTGAAAGAATACATGGCCAGTGAGATAGGTGTCGAAGACGGAGAGATAATCGCCATGAGTAAAGGCCTTCACATTTATGATTATGTCTGGGAGCTGGCTAGGATTACCACTAGCATGGATTAGGACTGACCGAGATTAGTTTTTAGACACCAGGTATTCTATCTCTCGTAATCTTAAATAAATAAGATTGATGTCGCTTTAAAATTAACCATTGCCCTGAAGTATAGTACCATCTGGTGGCACAGGTAAAGGTAAAGCTGAATTGAAAATAGGGCTGATGGCGGTGATGTGTTTCATATTATTTGGCGGGCTCGGTGGTGACTGTAGTGCCGGCAAAGATTTCGATGCCCGCCTGCGTGCCATCGTAAAGCCGTATCGCTTCAGTATTGTCGGGTGGGAGGTGCAAACTATTTTTGGCGGAGCCGGGCAGTTGGGTCAGAATGAAGAGACCGGTGATGAAGTCAGTCAGGTTAACCAGTTCTTTACCGTCGTGGCACGGATAAAAACCCTGGAATCAGAAATAGCCGCTATTAAAGCAGGTACCCAGCCGGGTGACCTGGCTTTGCTGGAGACCGAACTGGGTAATTCACAGTTACAGAAGATGGCTTTAGCGGAGACGACGGAAAAGATAATTGAGAAACAGGTAAGGGAGATTCTGAACCAGCAGGATATCTTTAATCCGATAGATAAATACCTGAAAATAAAAGTCGGTTTCCCGCCCATGAATTTCAAGTTGGAAAACCCACCCAATTTGCTGGTGCTTTCACCTCGGGAACGGATAGCCAGTATCAGGGAAATCGCTATCCTGCCTGGGATCAGCCTGGAAGAAATGGAAAATCTTGAGACGGAAGCGGATAAACTAGGAGTTTCTTCGTTAGTAGTGGAGCTCGGCGGTTTCGGCGGGACGTATCCTTCTTTTGTTACCAATAAGGCTGATTTGTCGTTTACCGTCAATACCGCCACCGAGGAATGGTTGCACCAGTACCTTACTTTCAAGCCGTTGGGATTCCGCTATCTGCTGGATCTGATCGGTATATTCCGGAACTATGAAATCGCCACCATGAATGAGACTGTCGCTGGTATGGTCAGTAAAGAAATCGGCACCATAATATATGAAACCTATTATTCCCAATCTGAAGAACTGGTAAATACCGGCCGCCAAGCTCATACCACGGCTTCGTCCTTTGACTTCAACCGGGAGATGAGAAACATAAGAAGAGTGGTCGACAGATATCTGGTTCGGGGAGAAATTGAAGCGGCCGAAGAATTTATGGAGCAGAAGCGCCAGTACTTGGCTACCAAAAGATATCACATTAGAAAATTGAACCAGGCTTACTTTGCCTTCCACGGGGCTTATGCGGACAGTCCGACCTCTATTAGCCCCATCGGGATTGAGTTGAAGAAACTAAGAGACCAAAGCGCCTCATTAAAGGATTTCCTGGAAACAGCCGCGGCGATGACCAATCGGCAGGATTTAATTCTAATCATCAAATAGAGAAGGTAGGTGAAGCTAAGTGAGCGAAATTTCAACGCCTAATGCCCCCAGACCTGCCGGCTACTACTCTCAGGCAATAGGTCATGATAATCTCGTCTATGTTTCCGGCCAGCTGTCGATTGACCCGGCAGCCGGGGAGAAGAAAGTCGGTCAGATTGAAGAACAAACGGAGCAGGTCTTGCAGGACCTGGACGGGATACTGAAAGCCGCCGGCTGTGGTACCGACCAAGTTATTAAAACAACAGTTTACATTTCGGGCATGGAACTATGGGGTCAGGTGAATACTGTCTACTCCAGGTTCTTCGGGGAGCACCGCCCGGTACGGGCGGTAGTCCCGACCAGGAACTTGTATTTCGGGTTTCAGGTAGAGATTGAAGCTATCGCCACCACCGAGAAATAGCCACAAAAACCATGAAACTTATCTGCCAGAAATGCGGAAAAACTTATTCTTTGAACGAACCGAGGTGGCAGTGCGTCTGCGGCTCGGTTCTGGATATTGAGTTTGAGCCGGTTTTCGATTTAGCTAAAATCAAAAAAAGAGAACCGACGTTGTGGCGTTACCGGGAAGCAATTCCAGTGCAAAGTGATACCAATATCGTCTCTTTTGATGAAGGTTTTACTCCTCTGGCCAAAGTGGATTTTGGCGGTAAAGCCGTTTTCATTAAGCAGGATCAGCTATTTATTACCGGCTCTTTTAAGGACCGAGGTGCTTCGGTTCTTATCAGCAAGATAAAAGAGCTGGGAATTCAGAAGGTCGTGGAGGACTCTTCCGGGAATGCCGGTTCAGCTATTTCTGCTTATTGCGCCCAGGCCGGTATCGACTGCCATATCTTTGTTCCCGAAGACATCGCGGCCAACAAGGCCGCTCAGATACAGTATTATGGAGCGAAACTAAACCGTATTCCGGGGACGAGGGAAGATACGGCGGCGGCGGCCCGGCAGGCGGCTGAGAATGTTTATTACGCCAGCCATTCTGGGAATCCGTTTTTCTTTCAGGGGACCAAGACTTTCGCCTTTGAGGTGTGTGAGCAGTTAGGTTGGAAATCCCCGGACACGGTCATTTTACCGGTCGGTAACGGGACTCTCCTTCTGGGGGCGGCTATCGGGTTTAATGAGCTTTTGAAGGCTGGGATTACGGATAAAACACCTCGCCTTGTCGCCGTTCAATCAGAAAATTGCGCCCCCCTGTACCGAGCTTTCCGAGAAAATTTAGCTGAAGTTCCGGTAATAGAGAAGAAAGAAACGATTGCCGAAGGAATCACCGTGGCTTGCCCGGTCAAGGGTAATCAGATTGTGGCTGCCGTGAAACAGAGCGGTGGTGATTTTCTGATCGCCAGTGATACCGAAATAATAACGTCACTACAGGAAATTGGCCGGCAGGGATACTTTATTGAGCCTACCTCCGCGGTGGTAATCGCCGGGATAAAGGAATACCTGTCGGCGTCAAGCACTGGTGAAGTCATCGTCTCCGTATTTACCGGGCACGGATTGAAAGCCACGGAAAAAATGCTGGCGATACTAAAATAAATTATTCCGGTAGTTTGGTCTGGCCGCCAATCTCCCGGAGCAGATTGATGTAATAGCGGAAATTCTCCAGAGGTACGTCTGGCGGAATACCGTGGTCTAGGCTGGGGAAGTAACCTCCCCTTTCCAATAGAAACGGTACTTTGGACATGACTTCCTCGCGGATGGCGTCTCTACCTTTGAGGAGAGCCCGCTTGTCTATATTACCGCTCAATATTAAGTCCTTCCCGTACTGCTTTCTCAGCGCCACGGCATCCATGCCGGCGGCCACCTCCAGAGGCCAGTGGAAATTAATGCCGCATTCTAGCCAGAGCGGTATCAGCTCGTAAATATTGCCGTCACAGTCAACATGGAGGACATCAATGCCGTTACCGTGTAGAAACTCGGTGATCTGCTTGTAGCGGGGCACCATATACTTCCGGAACATATCCGGGGAAATCAGCGGTCCGGTCTTGTAGGCCATATCTTCCCAGAAGCGGATACAGTCAACTCTCACGTCTTTTAATGTCCGCCGGACAATGCCCATCGTCATGTAGAGCATATGGTCCATCATATCCTCGACCAGCCTGGGGTTGTCATAAAACATGTAGAGTAGTTCTTCGAGACCCGTCCATTCCCGTAAAATCCCGAAAAATCCCTCAATCATCAGTAAGGTAGGTACATCCTCGCTGTTCGTTTTTTGCATGAAGTCAGCCCAGGGGTGGGGCCATCTTTCCGGGGTGTCCGGGTTGAGCCGTTTCTTGTATTCGTTCCAGGTAGCTCTGTCCTTGACCGGATACTCCAGGTACTTGGGCATGCCAAATGGATTTTCTTTGGAAATTTCCACCGTGGCCCCGCCGTAAGTGGTTTCTATACGGTGACGCTTGTCTTCACGGAGGATCTTTTTTTCAAAGACAGGCATAATTGGCGGGGTGACGTAGAAACCTTCCCCGGCCTCCACTTCTGGTAGGTCGGCGCGATTATGCTCCGAGACTATCTCCTGCAGGTTGTGTAGGTGCTCAAGCTGGAAATATTGGTTAAAACCTTCCGGCTTCAGGATTTCTTTCGGGGCACCCTGTTTCACCCACTCTTTCGGCGTATCTGTCCAGTAGCGGTTGAACCAGTCGATTATGGAGACATCGCCCGTCCTCTCACCGTGGCAAATGGCCAGAAACCGCTCTCTATTGGGCATAGGTGTATCTGACTTATTCATTAATTACCTCCCGTATCATTTTATCAGTAGAATAAGCTATATCGCCTTAGCTAATGGCGTACTTCTTTACGAAACTCATGTCCAGGGTTATTCCCAGTCCGGGACGCTGCGGGATATCCAGATAGCCGTTTTTCATGGCGAATTTCTCTCTGGAGATACCATCGCGTAAAGGGTGGGTTGAGCGGTCATATTCGAAGAAAGGCTCCGCCGGGTAGCGCCGCTCGGGAAAGTGGGGGAGGGTAGCGAAGAACTGTAGGGAGGCAGCCAGCCCGACATTGGTTCCCCAGACATGAGGCATGACCGGCACGTTCCAAGCGCTGGCTAGGGTTACTATCCTGGCTAACTCGGTGAAGCCACCGGCAGCGCAGAGGTCAGGCTGGAGAATATCTACGGCCCGACGGGTGATGAGCTCACGAAAACCGTAGCGAGTATATTCACATTCACCGCCGGTGATGATGATACCGGACTTTTGCTTTACCTCGAGATAACCATCGATATCCTCGGGCGGTACCGGCTCCTCAAACCAGTGGATATTATACTTTTCCATCTCCCGAGCCAAGCGGATTGCTTCTGATGCGTTGTAGGCATGATTGGCATCTACCATTAGAGAAATATCATCACCGATGGCTTCCCGTACCGCTTTGACCAGTCTGATATCTTCTTCGATTCCATAGCCCACCTTCAGTTTCATCGCCGAGAAACCGTCTTGCTTATAGCCCAAAGCTTCTTCGGTGAGGGCGTCGGTGATGCTGGACACATTTTGAGGTTGATAGAGACCGGTGGCGTAGACATGAGCTTTATCGCGGTAAGATCCTCCCAGGAGTTTATGGATAGGTAGTCCTAGGGCTTTTCCTTTGATGTCCCACAGGGCAATGTCGATGGCGCTGAGGGCGCAGATGGGCATTCCTTTCATTCCTTGATCCCGTGTCCGGTTGTAGAGGAGGTCCCAGATAACAGCATTGTCAAAAGGGTTCCGGCCGATGATTAAGGGCGCGTAGGCATCATTTATCAGGTTGGTGGCTGTCGCGGCCGGGCAGCCGGAGTAGAGGGCTTCGCCCACGCCATCTATGCCTTCGTCGGTGGAAATCACGCACAAGGCGGCCTGGCGCCGGTCGGTCACCCACAGGGACCAGCCGAAAGCTTTGTCACCCAGGAGACTTTCCAAGACATAAGTTTCCACGCCGGTTATTTTCACTGGTTACCTCCATCGCGGTAATTGCTGATGGGAGATTTCTTTTCTCGGCGCGCCTACCTCTGGCGTGCTTTAGCTAGGGCCGCTGTCGCCCCTTGAATTAAGAAGGTGTCATCGTTGTCCACTGAGTTAAATTTGAAACCTTTCTCTAATGCCCATTCGATGTTATTTATCGTGGCGAACATACCGGCGGGCTTGCCATGACGCTTCGCTGATTCCAGCACACGGTCAAAAGCGGCCAGGTATTGCGGGTTATTCCAGTTCGGTGGTACCCCGAATCCCAAGCTAATTGACAGGTCCCAAGGGCCAATGTAGCAGGCGTCTATCCCGTCCACGGACAGTATTTCGTCTAGGTTCTTGAGTGCCTCCCCGGTTTCTACTTGGATGGCCACTAGGAGCTCTCTATTGGCGGTCTCAGTGTAAGTCGGGTCAAACATCCCGATTCGCCTGGGCCCATGGCCTCTGGTTCCTTCGGGCGGGTAGCGGCATGCCCTCACTGCCTTTTCTGCCTCCTCCTTGGAGTTGACCCAGGGGATAAGGACACCATAGGCACCAATGTCTAGAATACGTTTGATGACTACGGGGTCGTTCCACTGGGGCCTGACGATGGGGACACATTTGGTTCCGTTCATCACCTGCATCATCTGTTGTAAAGTCTGGAAGTCTAAAGGTGCATGTTCCGCATCCAGCAGGAGCCAGTCGAATTCAAGACGGGAAAGCCACTCGACCACATCTGGGTGGCCAATTCCGACGAAAGTCCCGATGACCGCCTTACCTTGATGCAATGTCTCTTTGAGGGAATTTTTCAATTCTGGTTACCTTCGTTAGTTTTATTTTTAATAATCATAGCGTTTTTGGAGGGACTCGAACCCACAGCTCGCTGATTAGAAGGCATTGATGCTGTCGAGCCGGGTTTTATCCCTAATTTAGCATCAGGAAAATTACAAAAACTATTCCGTTTAGCATGTAGGTAACGGTTCAATTTTGTAGAGACTTCTCACTCTTGGTCTTTCCGTTTCCCTTACCCAATTATACAATACTTATCTACGAGACATCCATAAATCAAATATTTCAGTTCTAGATTCTAGAGCTCAGTATCTTTTTGGTAACGAGTCCTATTTGCCCAAAGTTTTCTACCACAGTTGCTCCGGCAGCGGCAAGCGACGTTATTTTGTTTAAGGCTTTACTGGCATTACCGCTAATGATGGCTCCGGCGTGTCCCATCCTTTTGCCTGACGGTGCCGAACTCCCAGCGATATAGGCAACCACCGGCTTGGTCATATGTTTTTGAATAAAGTCCGCTGCCTCCTGTTCGTAGGTTCCGCCGATCTCCCCGATTAACACCACGGCTTTTGTCTCTGGGTCTGCCTGAAAAAGCTTTAATATATCCACAAAACTAGTTCCTGGTAGCGGGTCACCACCCAGTCCCACACATGTGGTTTGTCCCAGGCTCTGCTCTGTCAATTGGGTTACTGCTTCATAAGTTAACGTCCCACTACGCGAGACGACACCTACGTTGCCCGGTCTATGGATATAACTAGGCATAATGCCCATTTTACATTTCCCCGGCGGGGAGATAATACCCGGGCAGTTTGGGCCGATAAGTCTGGTTTCTTGGTTAGAAAGGTAATAATGGCATTTAAGCTCGTCTAACGCTGGGATAAATTCCGTAATGCAGGCCACCACCTTAATACCGGCATCCGCGGATTCTAGAATAGCGTCGACGGCAAAAGGTGCCGGGACAAATATCAAACTGGCGTTGGCTCCGGTCTCTTTTTTGGCTTCAGCTACACTGTTGAAAACCGGTACTTCCTTTTCCCAGCTAATGCTGCCTTTTCCTGGCGTTACACCCGCTACCACCTTGGTGCCATACTCGAGGCATTTCCTGGTGTGGAAAGAGGCCTCTCTGCCAGTGATACCTTGAACCAGTACCCTGGTATCTTCATTGACTAGTATCATTTGCCTTGCTCAATCTTAACTTTGCCATGGCCACTGCTTTTTCCGCTGCGCTGACTAGGTCTGCTTCAAAAGTTATATTCAGTTCAGATTCTTCTAGGACGCGCATGGCTTCTTGAAGGTTAGTCCCGTTCATCCTTACGATAAACGGAACACTTGCTTTACTTTCCTCTAGTACTCGTACCACTGCTCTGGCTACGACATCACACCTTAAGATACCGCCGAACACATTTATCCAGGCTGCTTTGACATTAGGATCGGCGAGGAGAATTTTTAGAGCCTGGGCGACCTGTTCTTCACTAGCTCCTCCGCCCACATCAAGGAAATTGGCCGGTTCACCACCCACCATCTTTATCATGTCCATAGTGGCCATGGCTAGGCCAGCACCATTGACCAGACATCCCACATTGCCGCCTATCTTTACGTAGTTCACGCCGGTGTTGCCCGCTTCCACCTCTAAAGGATCCTCTTGAGAGCTGTCGTGTAACTGTACGATATCCTGATGGTGTGAAAGGGCGTTGTCATCGAAATTGATTTTGGCGTCAAGTGCCAGTAATCTTCCATCCGTGGTGGTGACCAGAGGATTGATCTCCACCAATGAGCAGTCCTTTTCCGTAAATAGGCGATACATGCCAGCCATAACCTGTGTTACTGGCCTGATGTTTTCCGTGGGTAGATTAACCCCGTAAGCCAGTGTTCTCGCCTTATAGGGTAAAAGCCCGGCGACCAATTCGAAATGTTGTCTTAGAATTTTTGCGGGGTTTCTGGTGGTTATTTCCTCGATTTCCATACCTCCGGCCTCACTGGCTATCACCATCGGGGCATAGGCTGAGGTATTAATTAACATACCGAGATAGAGCTCTTTTTCGGCTTGGACTGCTTCCTCCACCAGTACCGCATTAATCGTTAGCCCTTCTGGCCCGGTCTGGTGGGTGACTAGCTTTGTACCTAGCAACTCTCTGGCTATTTGCTCTGCTTCCGCCGGCGTCTCTGCAATCCTTATGCCTCCGACTTTACCCCGTCCTCCACTATGGACCTGGGCCTTTATGACCACCCGTTGGCTGATTTGGTCAGCCGTTTCACCGGCCTCACGGGCAGTTTTAGCCACACTACCTCTGGGTACAGGTACGTCATAGCGAGAGAGAAGCTCTTTTGCCTGATATTCATGGATTTTCATCGGCGTGAATCTTTATGGAATCAAGACTACCGCGGAATTCTCGGAGCCCATGAGGCGGACCCAGACTTTATTACTTCTCCAAGCAGCTGCTTACTAATCAAGTCCTGCACCACCCTCTCATATTCAATCAGTTTCACCAAATTTATACCGGTACCAATACGTATCTCCTCTAGCGTATTAACCGTGTCTCCGGAAACGATATTGCCAGTAACTCCCGGTAAATAAGGGCAGCCCCCTGTTATAAGGACGGTTTTCGGGGTATGTTGAAGCTAAATTATGGTTTATAGCGTCCCTGGCGAGATTCGAACTCACGATCCGCTGCTTAGAAGTTAAGAGTTCAATTTCCAGGGATTTTCAAACTTTCTGAGGCTAACTTAACCCGGAGACTGGAGCAAGATCCGCCGAAGCAGCTGGTCTTTTTTCTCCGGGTCATCACCTCCTTTTTTCAAGTATCGTCTCTGATATTCTTACTGAATAATATGCCAAAGTCAAGGACACATTGATAAAAGATGGCTTTTAGTGATTATCATTTGTTCTAGATCTCCCGGCCTTCATCCTCAATAGCCTGTCAAGATATAGGTTATCTATCTCGTCTTTGACACCCTTAAATTCTGTTATCTGGACTCCTTTTCAGGGGGCAGGTCAGTTACTCATTGCAGGGATAGACAGGTCCCCGTAGGCGTTTGCTCTCGGCGCCGTGACGCTTGCTCTCTAACCGACGTATCTTTGATGTCAGTGTCGGTCTTGTCCTGCGACGGAATTTTGGTCTTTGTGCTGCATTGCGAATCAACTCCACAAGCCGGTCGATTGCATTTTCGCGATTCCGTCCCTGGGTACGGAATCGTCGAGCGTCGATAATAAGTATGCCATCTTCGGTAATCCGGTTACCAGCCAGCGAAATGAGGCGTGTCCGAACTTCCTCGGGTAAGGAGCGTGAGTTAGCCACGTCAAAGCGAAGCTGCACAGCGGTAGCGACTTTGTTGACGTTCTGCCCACCTGGTCCTGAGGAGCGAACAAAGTACTCTTGGATCTCGCCTTCGTTAATCGTGATGGTGCGGGTTATGTGAATCATGCCCCAAGTTTATACTCACGTCACTGGCTTAGGCAAGCTTGGAGAGAGGAGGCAACAACATTGCGCTGCCAGTGACGGATTGCATCAGAGGCGAGTTCGATGCTGAGAGTATCAGGCGCTTTTGCAAGTCGTTCGAGGCTGGCTAATGGCCAGAGGAGGGAGGGGTCAAGGGAAAGACTAGAGCCTAGTGAAATGCGCCACTCTTTGAGGCGGCTCAGGCGCTGGGCCTGCTTTTTAGTGGCGCGTACAGCTCTTATAGGATGTGGCCGTTGTATTGGTAGAGCAGTTAAGCCGTTGCGTAGTGCTTGCTGAAGGTCATGCCCGAACCGTTTCAACCCGATTTGTCCAAGACCGGGTACCTTTGAGAGGTCCGCTTCGGGACTAGTGGCAAGGAAGATAAGGGTAGCGTTAGGTAGTACCATGAATGGTGGTCGATGCTGGTGTCGTGCCTCTTCTTCACGGAATAGAAAAAGACTCCGGAGGATAGCGAGCCCACGTCCATCCAAGTCTTTGGCCCCTTTGACAGAAAGGTACGCAGTCTCTAGATTTGGTGCGGTATATTGTACCTCCTCGATTCTGGCACACTCTTCGGTAACCCACGCCGTCCGCCCCAAGGCCTGGAGTCGTTTATCCAAGGTCTTTTGCAGGGTAAGGAGGTGGCGGACGTCGGTAGCGGCGTACTCGATGGCCTCGGCGGAGAGCGGGCGTCGTCCCCAGTCAGCTCGCTGGAGTCGTTTGCTCTTANTAATNGTTATNCCCAGCANATCTCTNGTGAGNGCTGCCAAGCCAAACTGNGTAATGCCGNNNAANCGGGCNGCGATGCTNGTATCNAATAGGTTGTGGATNNGAAGTCCANAATGCCGNTCAAGGCTGCGGATATCGTAGTCCGCGNCGTGAANAANTTTNNTGATGGAGNNNTNTNNNAGAANGTCTCNNAGNGGAGNNAGNTCATAAAGAGANATCGTATCGATNANNTAGNCNTTGTGACGAGAGGCNATCTGAATGAGGCAGAGTTGCTCGGGGTAATGGTGGAAGCTGTTGGATTCTGTATCAAGGGCGATGGCATGTGAGCCAACCAGCTCACGAGCGACGGCACCGAGTTGAGCGAGCCGACTAACGATCTCGACAGGAGGCGGTAGTGAGCTGGTCAGGGGGCTAACGCCTCGACTCTCTGCTTCATACATCTCCTCTGGTATGGGAAGTTCGAGGGCGCGTAGTCACGGTGCTGTATCATCCTTCCCTGTCTGGATACCATTTTAACCCCCCCCCTCATTGCGGTATTGTCGCCCACACCCATATTAGGCTTTTAGCTCGATGCCGTCAATAATCTTGACTAGTGAATGAGGTTTAGTTCTTGCAGAAGATTGGCTGTCATTTTAACCCCCCTATTTCGATGAAAAAGTAACGGGTCTTTTTCATCGTGCTTTTTTGACGAAGCAGCGGGTCTTTTTGGAATTTTCGGGGGATTTTGCCCGTTTTTTGGAGGGTTAAGTTAGCCTCGGCTTGAGCCTGAGATGGCGTCCCTGGCGAGATTCGAACTCACGACCCGCTGCTTAGAAGGCAGCCGCTCTATCCAGCTGAGCTACAGGGACCGCCGTTGCCTATTCAAATGTAGCACAGGGAAGAGAATCAGGTCAAGACGGGTAAGGTAGTATTTAAACGATCCTTCACTGCTTGACAATAGTAAAGTTACATTGCTAGTATAAAGCTGTCTGTTTGAATATGAGTGTTAAACGGACTGATGATGCCGAAACTATTAGACAACATAGATAGCCCTGCCGATTTAAAAGGACTGACACCATCGCAGCTGGAGCAGCTGGCGATAGAGCTCAGACAAAAAGTGGTAACCACGGTGACTACTACCGGTGGTCATTTGGCCTCCAACCTGGGTGTAGTTGAGCTTACTATAGCATTACACCGGGTGTTTGACAGTCCCCGGGATAAGCTTGTCTGGGATGTAGGACACCAGAGTTATATTCATAAGCTGCTCACCGGCCGGAGACGGCGTTTTTCCAAACTGCGACAGTACGGAGGCTTATCTGGATTCACTACCCGTGGCGAGAGTGAACATGACCCGTTCGGCGCTGGCCATGCCAGTACTTCCGTTTCGGCGGCCTTGGGCATGGCGATTGCCCGTGATCTTTCCGGTGATGACTATCATGTGGTGGCCATAATCGGCGACGGCGCCGTAACCGGCGGGATGGCCCTCGAAGCGCTCAACCAAGCGGGTCACTTAGGATCCCGGCTTATCGTGGTGCTTAATGATAACGGAATGTCAGTCTCACCTACCGTCGGCGGTCTGGCTAAGCTGTTCAACAAAATAAGGTTTGACTCTCGCTACCACTGGGCGGAAGAGGAAGGTCGACGGATACTCACCGCGCTGCCACTTGGTGGTAAAGTGTGGCAGATAAGCGAGCAGGCTAAGGACAGAGTCAAAGGTTTGATTATGCCGACCATGGCCTGGGAAGAACTTGGTTTCGCTTATATCGGGCCGGTAGACGGGCATAACGTTACTGACATTGAAATTGCCTTCAACCAGGCCAAAGATTATCGCTTCAAGCCGACTTTTATTCACGTTATGACCACCAAAGGTAAAGGTTATCTTCCCGCCGAGAGTAACGCTGTTTATTTCCACGGCGTGTCCGCGAAAGAGGCCGACACCAGAGAAACACCGACTTACAGCGAAGTGTTTGCTCGGACGGTACTGCGCTTGGCACGTGAAAATTCTAGATTGATAGCCATCACTCCGGCCATGCCGGAAGGAAGTTGTATCAGTAAAGTTGAGGCGGAGTTTCCACAGCCCTTGTTTGACGTTGGCATCTGTGAACAACATGCGGTCACTTTCGCCGCTGGTTTAGCCACCTGTGGCTTTATCCCGATAGTAGCCACTTACTCTACTTTCCTGCAGCGCGCTTTTGATCAGATTATCCATGATGTCTGCCTGCAAGATCTACCGGTTGTTTTTGCTATTGACCGAGGTGGCATCGTCGGCGATGACGGTAAGACCCACCAAGGGACGTTTGACCTCTCGTACCTGACATTGATTCCTAACTTAGTAGTATCGGCACCTAAGGACGAAAACGAGCTTCAGCACTTGCTTTATACCGCCGTGAAATCGGGACTGCCGATGTCAATACGATATCCTCGCGGGCGAGGGTTGGGCGTAAAACTAGATACGGAACTGCATGAAATCCCCATCGGTAAATGGGAAATATTAAGAGACGGAGACGATGTTACGATACTGGCCATTGGTTCTATGGTCGCTCCGGCCATTGAGGCGGCCAGAGAACTGGCCGTGAATAAAATTGACGCTACGGTGGTTAACGCCCGCTTTGCTAAGCCACTGGATGTCGAGCTTATTGCTGATTTAGCCTGTCATGTCAAGGTTCTAGTTACCGTTGAGGAGAATGCCCTGAACGGCGGCTTTGGTAGTAATGTGAGCCGGTTTCTTCACGAAATAGAAATTTACGATGTAAAAGTAAGGAGCCTCGGTATCCCTGACGAGTTTGTCGAACAAGGGACTCAGGCAGTCCTGCGTGCCCGGTATAACCTAGATGCCAATGGGATAGTTCGGCAAGTCAAGGCCCTATTCCCTGACCACGAAACGGTTTCCCCGTCGAGTCTTAAAGGGAAAATAAAAACGGTTCCCTGATGGGAAACCCCACGTTTGTCTTTCTTGGCGCTGGAGTTTTTAGGTTTAGGTTCACACATAGTCGAGAGTGGTGTACCATGAATAAAATGACCGTCAGAGACATTGATACCAGTGGGAAGAAAGTTCTGGTCCGAGTTGACTTCAATGTTCCTTTGGATGAAAAGACCGGGGAAATAACGGACGACAGTCGTATTCGTGCCAATCTGCCGACTATTAAATACCTCGTCGCACGAGGTGCGAAGGTTATCTTACTTTCTCACTTCGGTCGGCCCAAAGGAAAAGTGGTTGATATCATGCGCTTGGCCATTGCTGCCCGACGTCTTGCTCATCTCCTGGAACAGCCGGTAGGTACGACTGTGGATTGTATTGGCCCGGAAGTGGAGAGGCAAGTTGACGGCTTGAAGAGCGGCGATGTTTTACTTCTGGAAAACCTACGCTTTCACTTCGGCGAAGAAGCTGGCGATACTTTCTTTGCCCAAGCTCTAGCCTGTCTGGGTGACATCTTTGTGAATGATGCTTTCGGTACCTCTCATCGAGCGCATGCTTCAATCGTTGGTATTGCCAAACATCTTCCCGCTGTTGCCGGTCTGCTCTTGGAGAAAGAAGTTGATACGTTAGGTAGCATCCTGAAAGACCCAATCCATCCCTTTGTTTCGATGCTCGGCGGCGCTAAAATAAGCGATAAGATCGCTCTGCTGGCCAATATCATGGGTAAAGTAGACGCGCTGCTGATTAGCGGTGGTATGGCGGCTATCTTTTTGAAAGCTAACTCCTGTGAGGTGGGTCGGTCGTTGGTCGAGGACGATATGCTGGGTAATGTTGCCCGGTTAATAGAGAAAGCAAAGAAGGAAAACGTACGCTTATTGCTGCCGGTCGATGTTATGGTGGCTGATGAACTTAATGACCGAGCAGAAACGGGAATTGTGCCCGTCAAAAGTATATCTGGTAACCAGCGGATTGTAGATATGGGTCCGCAAACTTTGAATAGTTTTAGCCGGGAATTACACGGCAGCCGGACGGTCTTCTGGAACGGCCCGGTGGGTGTTTATGAGATCCCTCAATTTGCCCGGGGAACACAAGAAATGGCTAAGCTGGTCGCCGGCTTGAAGGCGGTTACCATCATCGGCGGCGGCTCTACCGCCGATGCGGTAAATGAGATGGGACTGACCGGTGATATGACTTTCGTCTCCACTGGCGGTGGTGCTTCGTTGGAGTTTTTGAGCGGGGAAATACTGCCCGGCGTGGCCGCATTGCGGGACAAGAGTCCGTAACCAGGACCTGGTAAAAGGGAAAGTAGTGATGAACGGCATGATTAGCCAGGAAATAATTAAAGAGATTGCCATAGTTTCACCCAGCAATATTTTGCTACTGGTTATTGATGGACTGGGAGGATTACCTGATCCCGGAACTGGTAAGACAGAACTGGAGACAGCCCATACTCCGAATCTTGATAAACTGGCAACCGGAGGTATCTGTGGTCTTACCGACCCGATATCTCCCGGAATAACGCCAGGTAGTGCTCCGGGTCACCTAGCGCTCTTTGGTTACGACCCGGTCGGCTGTAACATCGGCCGTGGCGTATTGGAAGCGGTCGGCATCGACTTTGAGCTTCATTCGGGAGATGTCGCTGCCCGGGGAAATTTCTGTACCGTAGATGAAAAAGGTTTGATTACCGACCGCCGGGCTGGCCGTATCTCGAATAGGAAATGCACTGAGCTGTGCCAACTACTGGACGGGCAACTGATTAATGGGGTAAGTGTCTTTGTCCGCCCAGTACAGGAGCATCGTCTGGTAGCCGTCTTCCGTGGTGATGATTTGATCCCGGAAGTTAGTGATTCTGACCCACAGCAAACTGGGATGGTGCCCAAAGTAGTCACCGCCCTGAGGCCGGAGGCAGACCGGTTGGCCGATGTCGCCAATAAGTTTATCGCTCAGGCGAGGGCAAAACTGGCAGCACACCGCTCGGCCAATATGGTCCTTCTGCGTGGTTTTTCCGATCACCCTCGGTTTCCGACCATGGGCGAGATTTACAAATTAAAATCGGCGGCCATCGCCAGTTATCCGATGTACCGAGGACTGGCCCAGCTCGTCGGTATGGAGGTGCTGAAAACAGGAGTCACTATTGAGGATGAAGTGAAAACACTGAAACAGCACTATGCTGATTATGACTTTTTCTTCCTGCATATCAAGGGGGCGGATAGTGCCGGTGAAGATGGTGATTTCGTACGGAAGGTTAAAGTTTTGAAGCAGATTGATAGTATCTTGCCTGATCTATTAGGTCTGAAACCGGAGGTCGTGGTGGTGGTCGGTGACCACTCGACACCGGCGTCGCTTAAAGTGCACAGCTGGCACCCGGTACCCATTCTTTTATATTCCCGGTACTGCCGCCCGGACCAGGTAACCGAGTTTTCCGAGTCTGCCTGTACTTTTGGTGGGCTAGGGAGATTACCGGCCACTCAGGTCATGCCTCTGGCGATGGCTAACGCGCTAAAGCTGACTAAGTTCGGCGCTTGAGAAAGGTAAAAAGAGTTATAGAGCGTAAAAGCTCCAGATATGTTTATTTGGGGAGTTTTAGAAGGGCGAAGTCTCTCTCTCACAAAATATTCCCCATCCTTTACCAAGGGAGAAGGATAAAGAGAGCGGGTTCCCTAATGAATATATTCAAGAGAACTGGGGTTACTATATAAACTAGGTAGAGAGAAACATCTTTTTGAGAGGTCCTGATGCGTACTCCAGTAATTGCCGGTAACTGGAAAATGAATACTACCGTAACTGAAGCTGTGGCTTTAGTTAAGGCGATGCGTGCCGAGTTGAGTAAGGTAAGCAACGTGGAAAAAGTGCTTTGCCCGCCTTTTGTATCCTTGGCCCCGGTAAAGGAGCTGATTAAGGACAGCTCAATAAAGTTGGGCGCGCAGGATCTGTATTTTACGGAAAAAGGGGCTTACACCGGCGAAATCTCACCAGTAATGGTCGCCGACTTGTGCGAACTGGTTATCATCGGGCATTCGGAACGTCGGCAATACTTTAACGAGACGAGTAAAGTAGTTAATAAAAAAGTGGCGGCGGCTTTGGAGGTAGGGTTGAAACCTATCCTGTGTGTCGGGGAAAAGCTGGCGGAAAACGAGGCCGGGAAAACCGAGGAAGTAGTCTCCAAACAGTTGAAATCCTCGCTGGCGGATATATCTAATCTTGACGGCTTGATTATCGCTTACGAACCGGTTTGGGCTATCGGTACTGGTCGAGCAGCTACCGGCGAGCAGACTAATGAGACGATTGCTTTTATCCGCCGTAATATCTCCGGACTATATGACGATAAAGTGGCTCAGGAAATAAGGATTCTGTACGGCGGTAGTGTCACCGCGGCCAATGCCGCCGGGTTTATGGTACAGCCGGAAATTGACGGGGCTCTGGTCGGCGGTGCTAGCCTGAAAGCCGCCGAATTTTTAAATATTGTCATCCAGACCTCTGCGATGGGATGATGAACCACTTGACAGCTATCGTCGGTCCTACTGGTGTTGGCAAGAGTCGACTGGCCCTTCACTTAGCACAGACTTTTAATGGGGAGATAGTGAGCGCGGACAGTCGACAAGTGTATCGGTACATGAATATCGGTACCGCCAAGCCCAGCCCGGAAGAGCTGGCTCTGGCCCCCCACCATCTGGTAAATATTCTTGACCCTGATGAAGATTTCAGCCTAGCACAATATCAGGTAACGGCTTATCAGGTAATCCGGGACATTCAACAGCGCCAAAAACTACCTTTGCTGGTCGGCGGCAGCGGACTGTATATCTGGGCGGTGCTGGAGGGCTGGCAAATACCATCGGTCCCGCCGGACCTTGAACTTAGGAAGAGCATGGAAGAAAAAGCCGTCGGCGGCGGCGCTGGGGAACTTTACCGAGAACTGATGAAAGTCGATCCGTCGGCGGCGCAGAAAATTGACCAGCGTAACGTGCGTCGGATGATAAGAGCCTTAGAAATATCCCGAAAGACCAAAGTACCGTTTTCCCAGTATCGAAGTAAGGGAGCACCTGACTTCAAAATATTTAGCATCGGTCTTACCGTTGATCGGACGGAGCTCTACCGCCGTATTGATATGAGAGTTGAGGAGATGATAGAGCGCGGGCTAGTGGCCGAAGTGGAAAAATTGTGGAATATGGGGTATCATTTTAATTTGCCGGCCATGTCTGGAATCGGTTACCGGCAAATAGGGATGTTTCTCAGAGGTGAGGTGACTTTGGAAACGGCTATTGCGCAAATTAAATTTAAAACACACCGATTCGTTCGGAATCAGTATGCTTGGTTTCGTTTGAAAGACCGGAGAATACGATGGTTTGAAATGCTGGGGACATCGGATGCGGAAATCGAAGAAGCGCTGATTCAATTCTGGGAGAATTAAATAATGATGAGTTTTACCAAGATGCACGGCGCCGGGAATGATTTTATTATGATGGAAACCGTTGACACCCGGCGTGACTGGTCGTTACTGGCCATTAAAATGTGCGACCGTCATTTCGGCATCGGCGCGGATAGCCTGATATTAATCCTGCCTTCGGATAAGGCCGATTTCCAAATGCGTACCTTTGACGCTGACGGTTTAGAAGCGGAGACCTGTGGTAACGGTATTAGGTGCTTGGCTAAGTATGCTTTCGAAAATGGACAAATTAGCTCCGGAACTCACTGTATATCCGTGGAAACAATAACCGGTGTCAGTGAAATCAGGCTTTCTCGAAGTGGGGATAGGTTAATCGGGATTCAGGTGAGCATGAACCGGCCTGAATTCCGTGCGGCTAATATCCCGGTAATGGTAGAGTTAAGGAAAGAGGGTATAGTTTACATAAAGTCAATGCTGGGCTATCCGATCAATATTGATGGGAAAGACATACTCCTCAATCTTGTCTCCATGGGTAACCCGCATGCCGTCTATTTCACGTCTCAGCCGGTATCTGATTTCCCGCTGACACAATTGGGACCAAAAGTGGAACACCTGAAGATATTTCCTAACCGGACGAACTTTGAAGTCGCCCGGGTGTTGAGGCGAAAACAAATAGAAGTCCGCGTCTGGGAGCGAGGAGTGGGGGAAACACTGGCTTGTGGCAGCGGCGCCTGCGCGGTGGCGGTAGCCGCTCGACTGTACGATTATATTGATAATGAGGTTGATATTAAACTGCCGGGAGGCATAGTGCCGGTGGCGTGGGACGGAAATGATGAAGTGTGGATGAGTGGCCCGGCGGAGAAAGTCTTTACCGGCGAATGGCCGGAATGAGGTGCTGGGAATGAAATTTGCCAGGCGTATTGAAAACCTACCGCCATATCTTTTTGTGGAAATCAGTAAAAAGATTGCCGAGAAAAAAGCTAAAGGCGAAGAAGTCATCAGCTTCGCCATTGGTGACCCCGATATACCTACGCCTCCACATATTATTGAGAAGCTTTGCCAGTCTGCCCATGACCCATCCAACCACCGTTATCCAGAATCAGACAGCCTGCCGGAGCTGCGTCGGGCAGTGGCGGAGTGGTACCAGAAGCGTTTCGATGTTTCCTTTGACCCGGGCAAAGAAGTTTTACCTCTCCTCGGTGCTAAGGAAGGTATTGCCCATATTGCCTTCTGCTTTATTGACCCCGGTGATGTTGTCTTGGTGCCCGACCCGGGATATCCCGTTTACTCTATCGGCACCATGCTGGCCGGCGGTACCTCTTACTTTCTACCATTGAAAAAGGAGAAGGATTTTCTGCCTGACTTGGACAGTATTCCGGACGGTGTCTTGAAGAAAGCCAGGCTGTTATGGATGAACTATCCCAATAATCCCACCGGCGCCGTGGCGAGCCTTGATTTTTTCCGTAAGGTGGTTAAATTCGCCGACCGTCATGACTTATTGGTCTGTCATGACGGTCCTTATACCGAGGTTGCCTTTGATGGCTACCAACCGGTGAGCTTTATGCAGGCGGAAGGCGCCCGGGAAAGAGGGGTGGAATTTCACTCCTTTTCCAAGAGTTATAATATGACCGGTTGGCGGATAGGTATGGTGGTGGGTAACGCTACCATGATCGGTGCACTGAAGACACTGAAGTCAAATATAGATTCCGGAATTCCCCAAGCGATTCAGTACGCCGCCATTGAGGCTCTGACCGGTTCTCAGGACTGTATATCAGAACATAACGTCGTTTATCAGAAACGGCGCGACCTAGTTATGGAAACTTTGGACCGCATTGGCCTAGAAGCCACCGCGCCGAAGGCGAGCCTTTATATCTGGGCGAAAATTCCGGCCGGTTACACCTCGGTGGAGTTCACCGCCGATTTACTGGAGCAGGTGGGGGTGGCGGTTACCCCGGGAGTAGGCTACGGCCAGAACGGCGAGGGCTACGTGAGGTTATCGCTGACCATTCCAGATGCCTTGCTGGTTAAAGGTCTTTCCCAGATAACCGGATGGCGTAATACCCAGCGGTAGATAACTCGGTAATTGTTGACATAACAAGGAGTTTATCATCACTAAGGGTACTGTTATCACCAGAGGATCGCCGGAACGGGCCTTTCTGGTGGCCGTAGCGGCCAAAGACACTAGAAGTCGATGGTCGGCCGAAGCTTCAATCGAGGAGCTGGCACTGTTAACCGGTACGGCCGGAGCCAAGGTTATTGGCCGGTTTATTCAACGATTACCGGTGCCTTCCCAAAAACATTATCTCGGCAAGGGCAAATTGGAAGAACTGTTGGCGCAAAAAGACCGCCTCAACTACGAAGTGGTCATCTTTGATGATGAGCTTTCACCGATGCAGCAGCGTAACTTGGAATCAACCCTGGAAGTAAAGGTTATTGACCGCGCCGCCCTGATTCTGGATATTTTCGCCAGACGTGCTCGTACCCACGAAGGCAAACTACAAGTGGAGCTAGCCCAGCACCAATACCTGCTGCCCCGTCTGGCCGGGCAATGGGCGCATCTAGAAAGACTGGGTGGTGGCATCGGCACACGGGGTCCGGGGGAATTACAGCTGGAGACAGACCGGCGACTTATCCATCGCAAGATACACCGTCTGAAGGCACAGATAGAAGAGGTAAGAAAGCATCGCGCGTTGTACCGTCAGAAGCGGAATCGGAATAGTGTCCCGGTGGTCGCCCTAGTGGGCTATACCAACTCCGGCAAGAGTACTTTGTTAAATGCCCTCTGCCGGGCGGATATTTTTACCGAAGATAAACTCTTTGCCACTCTGGACCCCACCACTCGCCGTTTGACTCTCCCCGATAAAAGCGTCGTGCTAATGACGGATACCGTCGGCTTTATCCGCAAACTGCCGCCGACTATTGTTACCTCTTTTCGAGCAACATTGGAAGAGCTGGATGAAGCAACACTGCTGGTTCATGTCGTCGACTTGGCTTCCCACGATGCCGCCGAACAATGCCAGACGGTGGAGAGTATCCTGACGGATCTCGACCTCAAGGATAAGCCCCGGGTTACCGCGTTGAATAAAATTGATTTGCTGCTGGCAGGGGATCGGGAATGGGACGAGTCTTCTGCCTTGAACTGTCTTTCCGACCAATGCCGGAAAGAGAAAGATACGGTGCTGGTCTCAGCCATTAAAAAATGGGGACTGGCCGGACTTTTAGGACAGGTCAACCGGATTTTGGCCTGAAATACCCCCGCCATTCCACCTCGCTAAAAATGACGCTCTGAGAGCCAAATCCAGACCCCAGAAAATCTTTTTGAATAGTTTTCTACCTTTGAAGATAGCCACGGGTGGTTTTGGGCTCTGGTTTTCAGTCGTTTGGTTTTCGGGGTTTTGACGGGATAAAATGCTCTAATGGTCGAAAATTATGAGGTTTCTTTCTACTGTCTCCCGCATTTCGGTACCACAGGCCATTGCCTGGACGGTAATCATTGTAATACTGGTTACTATTTATATTGAGGGCGGGCTCCAAGCTTACGGGGTGTACCAGGAAAGTCTGGACTTTGCCGATTTCTGCATCCGTTTTATCCGGCAGAGGGTAATGAATTTAATGTGAGGTTAAGGGTGGTTTCATTTTAATTTGATTCTTGTGAGTTTAACTTGGTTCAGCGTACAACGAGTTGACCAGAGAGAAAAGCGAGATAGAGAAGAGCATCTGATGAATGAAATATTGGAATGGGGAAAAGAAGTTGATGAGACAGTAATACGCCGCTAATTAATAGAAGTTACTACGAAATTTAATAATAAAAATAGAGTGGTTGCCGGCAAGAGTCTGGTGGATTATGAAAATGAGCTAACAAAACGTGCAGAAGAACTGATAAAAGAAATTGCTAGAATTAAAGCCGAGGGATAGAAAACTGATCACAGAATCGCCAGTCCATTATGTAAACCATCTTTCTTAGATTATATAAGGGCGCACTATATATGTTATGTAAGGTTATTCGTGTTTTATATCCATCTCTTCCCTATGTGGTATCAGTGATTTGGCTATTTTGAAACCATTTGATGGATTACAGGAGATTCAGAACAAATTGGGTATAGCTCAAGTTGATTTCAAAGATGTCGCTGATAAAGCAAAGGGTAGAATGTCTCATTTGCTCCTATCACGACGCTTTAATTTTGCTGCACCTGGAACGAAGGCCCTTGCCTTCTTTTGTGATGAGTTTGATGATGAGGGCCACGCACAGGGTACCGAGGATAGTGACGGTATAGATGGCTCCCGCCGTAGCCCACACAACCACCGTGATTACGGCGATGACGGGCAAGAGCAAACGAGTGTCGATCAACAGAGCGGTTACGCTCCACTTATATCCGCGGCTTTTAGCTTTCGGCTCTTGTTGTTCCATACTTATTTCTCAATCACAGTGGTTATCAATACTACTGCTTTTAGGGAGGCAGGTCAAGCTGCCGCAAAGACAGGTTCCAATAAGTCGTGATAGTATTAGGTAGTATTAAGATTAGTTACGGATTAGCTTTGGGAATAGTTTCGCACATCCCTATTATGTACTGGTGCTTGACATTTAGAATTAAAAAGTGGTACGCTGCTAGTGGCGCTATAATTTTTTAATTGGAGGTTTAAAATGATTGGGAAAAAATTATTGATGTCTTTCGTCTCTTTGGCGGTTCTGCCTCTGTTAACCATGAGTTGTGCTGGAGATGATGGGAAGACCGGCGGCGGGCAAGAGCAAACAAGTGTTGAATTGAAGGTACCTGTTGCCTTTGGCACTCACTTGCCTAGCCTGGGCGACGGCATTCTTTACATTGCTGACAGGCTTGAAACTATGAGTGGCGGTAGCCTCTCAATGACGGTTTTTGAACCGAACGAGCTTGTCGCACCAAACGAAATTCTTGACGCCGTATCCTCGGGAAAAACCAATGCTGGTTACGCCACAGCCGGCTACTGGGTAGGAAAATTACCTGCCGCCCCCTTATTTTCAGCCGTTCCTTTTGGGCCTGATGCGGCTGAGTACTTAGCATGGCTCTATTATGACGATGGTATGGATTTATACCAGCAGATGTATGACGATGCTGGTTACAATGTTCATGTGCTCCTTGCTGCTATTATCCCTCCAGAGACCTCGGGTTGGTTTGCAGAACCTATCGAGTCAACTAGCGATTTAGATGGTTTAAGAATGCGCTTCTTTGGTTTGGGTGCTGTGGTCATGCAGAAGTTTGGAGTGCAAACTAGCCTGCTGCCCGGTGGCGAGATTTTCGCCGCCCTGGAGAAGGGTGCAATTGACGCTACCGAGTTTTCGCTTCCTGTCGTTGATCAAAGACTGGGCTTTCACAAGCTCGTGAAACACAATTACTATCCAGGCTGGCATCAGCAGGCCACCACTTTCGAGTTACTAATCAATAAGGATGTCTGGAACGGACTCAGTGACCAGCAGAGGATGATTCTTGATGTAATTTGCAAGGCATCCGTTGCTGACTCATTCGCTCACGGAGAGGCCATTGAAGGTGCGGAAATCAAGAAGAATGTCACCGAATACGGTGTCACAAACCACTACTGGTCCGAAGAGATGTTAACGGCTTACGAAAATGCCTGGCTTGAAGTGGTAGAGGAAAAGAAAGCGGAGGATGCATTCTTCGCGGAGGTCTGGGCTGATTTCTCTGCATTTGATGCAGAATACAAGTACTGGTCATCCATTGGCTACTTACCTCGTCCTCCAGCGCCTAAATAATCGGTTCAATTAACCGGAGACCATATTATACCCTCCCCCGCCTTTTTGGAATCAGGCGGGGGAGGGTTTGGTGCGTGTGGATATAAGCTACGTAGTAAGGAGATTTTAGTTTGTTCTAAGGATGCTCGAGATGACCCCTGAAAACAACCTTATACCAGGGATTTCCAAGGTACTGGATAGATTCGTTACAGGTATCGGAGAGAGTGCAGCTTGGTTGAACGTTGTCTTGATTGCTGTGATCATCACACAGGTCATTCTTCGCTACGTGTTTTCAAAGGGCCTAGTAATCCTTGAGGAAATGCAATGGCATCTTTATGCTGTAGTCATCATGATCGGGCTCTCCTATTGCGCTACCCATGATAGTCACATTCGCCTGGACCTGTTGCATCACCGTTTTCCTCAGCGTAGAAAGGAAGTCATAGAGCTCTTCGGCACTCTATTTCTCCTGTTGCCCATGGTCATTCTCATACTCATGCACAGTTGGCCTTTTGTGTCAGAATCATTTAGAATCATGGAAGCCTCTGACTCCGTAGTGGGCCTTCCATACCGATGGGTTGTCAAATCGTTTCTTCTCATTGGTTTCGGGTTACTTAGTTTAGCTGGTGTCTCTCGCCTAATCCGCGCCGTAGTATTTCTGGGAAGGCGTTCAAGGTAATGTGGTGACGATTTGGACATAAATTACATCCTCGTCATCACGATGTTCGCAACGTTCATCCTCCTGCTATTTACGGGGTATCCCATTGCGTTTGTTCTCATGGGTGTGGCCGCTCTTTTTACCCTTGTGAGCTTTCTGAGTGACATCTACCTAGGTACGACGATTGGCGTTAACTATATGTATGTGGGAATGGTGGTCAACCGGATATACAAGTTAATGGACAACTGGGTCCTAGTAGCGATTCCCATGTTCATCTTCATGGGTCTGATGTTAGACCGGTCAGGCATTGCAGAAAAGATGATGGGTTCCATGCAAGACCTGTTCGGTAAAGTACACGGAGGACTTGCCGTTACGGTTGCCGTGCTCGGAATCATTCTTGCTGCCTCTACCGGCATCATCGGCGCGTCAGTAGTTCTTCTGGGTTTGTTGGCAATCCCCACGATGTTAAAGCAGGGCTATAATAAATCCTTTGCTGTAGGCACTGTAGCTGCTTCAGGTACCCTCGGCATCCTTATACCACCCAGCATCATGCTGGTGATTATGGCTGATCAATTAGG
>NZCW01000005.1 GCA_002688435.1 Dehalococcoidales bacterium | reverse complement strand
TCGCAATTCTCTCCCTGTTGGGGGTTAGTCTAGTGGCTGTTCTGAGAGCCGTTTTCGGTAAAACCAAGCTAGAATTTGAGTTCTGCGTGATTNATAACGAAGATAGCCAAAGAACCACAAGGGGAAAAACCAAGAATGTTTTAACCCCACCAACCAAGATTGAGTAATAAGCCTTTGAATACACCAGTGCTATTTAAAAGATTATGTAAACTTTACCTTTATTTGTTTATACTCCCTTTCTCTTTTAGTTTTGATTTAGTGGCCCCATCCCCCTTTATCCCTCTTCCTTTTAGTAAAGGGAAGGGGGTCAAGGGGTGAGGCCATCATATTTAACTGAGAAATGAGGTGAGGAGCATTTTACTAAGATACAGTAACACGAAAGCTTGACGCACTGGAAGCCACCGTGCTATTAATAGCGCAGGTAACGAGGGGAAACTCAACAAAAAGGATATCTGACATGATTGGTGATTTAGTCTATGAACTAGTGCAAATCCCAGGTCCTACCGGGTATGAGAGCCGGGTGGCCAATCGACTCAAGGAACTGCTGGAAAAACACGTTGACGAGATTTACATCGGCAAAATAGGTAACCTCATCGCTCGGAAAAAAGGGGCCGAAGGCAAACGCTCGCCGGCGCTGGTGGCCCGGAGATACAGCCATTCACCCGACGAAGTGGCCGACCTGAGTAATGCCGAGCGCGCCGCGGACGTCCTCGGCCAGGCAATTACCGACCTAGACCAGTGGGACGAATAAGCCACGACCACGGTAACCGGGCAAGATAAAGATAAAGGAGCGTTAAAAAATAATGGCTATCTCAAAATTTGCTGGTAAAGCACAAACGGTACTAGGACTGATGGACGGTACGGAGCTGGGAGTTACCCTCCCTCACGAGCACCTGATTATGGAACACGTCACCGCTAATTTCAATGAACCGACCAACGACGACGGTAAGGCGATGGCGCAAAAACCGGTCAGCCTGGAAATCCTCCACTGGCTCCAATACCACCGCGCCGGGAACCGGGATAACATGAATCTGCTGGACGAACCGGAAGCCATCGCCGAGGCCCTCCTTTTCAAAGAAGCCGGCGGCGGCACCATCGTTGATGTCACCAACATCGGTATTGCCCGCGACCCCCAGGCGCTGGCCCGCGTTTCCAGAGCTACCGGACTCCATATCATCATGGGGGCCGGGCACTATTTAGCCACCTCCCACCCCGCCGATATGTCTACCCGGACAGAAGAGGCGATAACCGAGGAAATCGTACGCGATATTACGGTAGGGGTTGACAATACCAGCATACGCGCCGGACTCATCGGGGAAATTGGTTGTTCCTGGCCTTTACTGGACAACGAAAAGAAAGCCATGCGGGCGGCCGCTCGCGCCCAACAGCGCACCGGCGCCCCCTTAAACATACACCCGGGGCGTAAAGTTAACGTGGCCGTGCTGGAAATACTTGAAATACTGCAAGACGCCGGTGCTGACCTGACCCGGACAGTGATGAGCCATATTGATATCCGCGTCCGTGACCACAGCAGTCGCTGTCAGGTAGCCAAGACTGGCGTCTACCTAGAATATGACTGCTTCGGGTGGTCCGGCCCTCCTCCCGTAATCCTTTACCAGGACCCCGAAGTCGATGTGCCGAGTGATACGCAGCGCATCCGCGAAATAAGGCAACTCATTGACGAGGGATACCTCAACCAGATTCTCATCTCTCACGATATCTGTCACAAGAACCAGCGCGCCCGTTACGGTGGCGCCGGTTACGACCATATTCCAAAGTTTGTCATACCCCTAATGCGAATGAAAGGCCTGACCGACGAGCAGATAAACACGATTACCGTGGAAAATCCGAAGCGGCTACTCTGTTTTATTTGATTCGGTCTAGCGCTTTACCGGCTCAGGGCAATACTTTCAACTGAGCGGACGGAAACCTTAACAAACCGGGAAAACCAAAGATAAAAAGTAGTAAAATACGGTGAAACCCACAGAAGAGGGGGGGATGAAAAAATTGATTCATGAAGTCCACAAAATAGTAAAGCGGTCGCCATCATGTCCGCCAAAATCGGGAACGGCACCAGCACCTACGAGCAGGGTAATATTTCCGCCACCAATGAACTGGCCAAGAAGCTCGGCATTACCGTTGGTATGACGGCCAAGGAAGCCGCGGACCGAATGCTTAAGGATACTACCCATAAGGTAAACTGGTCCGCCCGGGACCAGCGTGACGCTTCGGTAAAGCCGGGTAACGCCATCAATATTGATTGGAGGTAAAAATGTTATGCCGGTCGCCAAAGAAAAATTATTAGACCTGTACCGGACAATGGTGCGCATCAGGCGCTTTGAAGAAAGGGTTTCCGAGGAGTTTGCCGCCGGGAACATCCCCGGCAGCGTCCACGTCTACATCGGTGAAGAAGCAGTGGCCACCGGGGCGATTGCCCACCTGAGAAAAGATGACTACATCATGAGTACCCACCGCGGGCACGGGCATCTGGTCGCCAAGGGTGGTAAAATGAACCTGATGATGGCGGAGCTGTTCGCCAAGCAAACAGGCTACTGCCTAGGCAAGGGCGGTTCCATGCACATCGCCGACCTAGACATCGGCATGCTGGGGGCGGCCGGGATTGTGGGCTCCGGAATACCCATTGCCACCGGGGCCGGCCTCTCCGCCCGGATAAGAGGTACAGACCAAGTAACCATCTGCTTTTTCGGCGACGGCGCCTCCAACATCGGAAGGTTCCACGAAGGCATAAATATGGCCTCAATCTGGAAGCTCCCGGTAATTTTTTTGTGCGAAAATAACCTGTGGGCCGTCTCGGTGCCGACGAGCACCTCACTAGCCATACAGGACATTGCCGATAGAGGTGTGGCTTACGGCATCCCCGGCGTCGTTGTTGACGGGCAGGACGTGATGGCGGTCTACGAAGCGGTTGGCGAGGCGGTTACCCGGGCCAAGAAAGGTGAAGGCCCTACCCTCGTTGAGGCTAAGACCTACCGTTACCGCGGCCACTTTGAAGGGGACGCCGGCACCTACCGTCCCAGAGAAGAAATTGAAAAGTGGCTGGCCAGAGACCCTATCAATATTTTCCGGGAACAGCTCACCAAAACGCAAATGCTGACCGAAAAGCAGGTGGCCGAGATTGATAAGGAAGCACTTGAGGAAGTAGCCAAAGCAGTGCAGTTTGCTAAGGAAAGCCCGTTTCCTAAACCAGAAGAAACCCTAGACAATGTCTACGCCTAGGAGGTAAGAGAATGAGAGAGATTAACTTACGTGAGGCGCTGGGGGAAGCTATCGCCGAAGAAATGGAGAGAGACCCAGCGGTATTTATCATCGGTGAAGATGTGGGAAAAATGGGGGGCCTGATGGGTGAAATCGGCGGTCTGTACGATAAATACGGGGCGGAAAAAGTCCGAGACACGCCACTCTCCGAGGCGGCCATTCTCGGCGCGGCCATCGGTGCCGCCATTACCGGGCTGAGGCCAATTGCGCGGATGAGGTTCTGTGACTTCATGGGGATAGCTTGGGACGAGGTCTTAAACCAGATGACCAAAATGAGGTATATGTTCGGGGGCAAGATAAAAGTACCCCTGACCATGGACGCGCTCAGCGGCGCCGGCAGGCGGAGCGCCGCCCAGCACTCCCAGAGCCTAGAGGGAATGTTTATGTGCATTCCCGGGCTGAAAATTGTCCTGCCTTCAAACGCCCGTGACGCTAAGGGCCTACTGAAGACGGCCATCCGAGATGATAATCCAGTACTCTTCCTGGAACACAAACGGCTAATGTGGGGCGGCCCCAAGAGCGAGGTACCCGACGGAGAATACACCGTGCCCTTCGGCCAGGCCGAAATCAAACGGGAAGGCAGTGATGTTACCGTAGTGGCCACCGCCTACATGGTGCATCGAGCGCTCGATGCTGCCGAAAAACTCCAGCAGGAAAAAGACATCAGTCTGGAGATTGTTGACCCACGGACCATAGTGCCCTTTGACAAGGAAACGGTCCTCAACTCGGTGAAAAAGACCGGCCGACTAGTGGTCTTTACCGAAGAATGCGCCACAGGGAGCTTTGCCGGCCAAGTAGCCGCCATTGTGGCCGACGAGGGATTTGACTACCTGGATGCACCGATAAAAAGAGTCAACGCTCCAGATACCCCCGTCCCTTACGGCATCATCCTAGAAGATTTCTGGATGCCCGATGAGAACCAGCTCATCAAGGCGATAAACGAGATAACCTCCTAGCGATTTTTGGAGCAGAAAAAGGAGATACTTTATGGTGCGGATTAATTCAGTAGAAGCGGAGGGAGAAGCGGTGCTAGAAGCCGCCAAATTGATGGCGGTCAGCGCCCGGACCGCCCCTAAAACTAGGGGACTGGACTCGATAAAAACAATCATCTTACACGGCGGCGGCGAACTGGAGAGACTGGCCAGAGCCATGGAAGAAAGGTGTGAAGACGACCCTAACTACTCGGTCTTCAGGAGAAACGCCGAAGATATCAGAAAATCCATGGCGGTACTAGTCATCGGCGTTACCGGCGAGCCCAAGAAGGTAGAATCACCCCTCAACTGCGGGGCCTGCGGGCACAACTGCCAGGCAACACTTAAAGGTAAAAAGATAGACACCGGTGATGCCCGGGGTCCGATGTGCCTCTACCAAGGTATTGATCTGGGCATCGCCCTCGGCTCAGCAGTGAAAACAGCCAGTAACTATAACATCGACAACCGTATGATGTACACCATCGGCGTTGCCGTCCGGAAACTAAAACTGATGGAAGCCGACCTCATCACTGGCATCCCACTGTCGGTCACGGGCAAAAACGTCTATTTTACCAACCGGTAATAATAGCGGAATACCAGGCTGCCGGAAATATTAAAACGATTGCCTTCGCCGCGCTTCCAACATTGATGGTGTGTCAACTACCACCGGGCAGGCAAGATAGATGAGGTAGATTAAGTGAGTAAAGTTGGGATTATCGCCAATCCCGCTTCGGGAAAGGACATCAGACGGCTGGTAGCCTATGCCAGCGTCACCAACAACGTCGAGAAGACCAACATACTGAGAAGGATTATCCTGGGCATTGACGCCACGGGCATAGATGAGATTCTGATGATGCCGGATTACTTCGGCCTCGGCCGGAGGGCTCTGGACGGGATAGGGGTTAAGAATATCCGGGCTAATACCTCGATAATGGACATGGCGATCAACTTCACCAGCGAAGACTCCACCCTGGCAGCGAAATTAATGAGTAGACTCGAGGTAGGATGCATCGTTACCTTGGGCGGAGACGGCACCAACCGTGACGTAGCCAAAAGTAACCGGACCATCCCGCTGGTCCCTCTGTCCACCGGCACCAATAACGTCTTCCCAGTAATGACCGAGTCCACTTCCGCCGGAATAGCCGCCGGGATTATCGCCCGGGGAATCGTCAGTGGGAAAAAGGTAATAAAGACCCATAAAAGGCTTGTTGTCATCAAGAACGATGTAGAAATTGACATGGCCCTAATTGATGCGGTAGTTTTAGACCAGCTCTTCATTGGTTCCCGGGCGATCTGGCAACTATCCGAGGTCAAAGAGATTGTCTGCACCCGGGCCGAGCCAAATAATATCGGCATGACCTGCATCGGCGGGAACCTGCATCCCCTGGAATCCGATGACGAACATGGACTGCATCTGAAACTGGGAAAAGGCAACTTGAAAGTAAAGGCGGCCGTTCTTCCCGGCATGGTTACCGAAGTGGGCGTAAAAGAACTGAAGACGCTGGAACCCGGGGAAGATGTCGAGGTACGGCACAAGCCCTCGGTCATCGCCCTAGACGGCGAGAGGGAAATTACGGTCACCCCAGCCGACCGGGTAAAGATAAGGCTGCAAAGAGACGGTCCGCCTGTGGTTAACATAGAAAAGACAATTAAAGAAGCCGTAGCCAAAGGCTTCTTTCGAAACTAAAGCCGGGAGGTAAAATGACGACAGAAATAAAAGTACCCCGTTTGGGCATGGCGGTAGCCGACGCAACCATAATCGAGTGGAAGGTTAAGGAAGAGGAACAAGTAGCGGAGAAACAGGTGGTGGTGGTCATCGAGACGGAAAAGCTCAAGTATGACGTGGAATCGCCGGCAGCCGGGTTCATCCACATATTATTAAAGGAAGGTGACACGGCCCCAGTGGGCAAAGTAATCGGCCTGATCGCGGCCTCAAAAGAAGAGCTGACCACCCTACCGGAAACGGCACCCGCCCAAGCCGCTACCACATCGGAAACCTCCAAGGGTCAAGCCACCCCGGCCGCCACCCTCGTCACCCGCGGGGAAGGTAAGGAAAAGATACGAATCTCCCCGGTAGCTCGAAAGCTGGCCGAAGAGCACGCCATAGACGTCATCGGGGTGACCGGCACGGGACCCGGCGGGCGAATTACCCGAGAAGACGTTGAAAAAGCCATAGCCGGGCCGGCTGGAGCCGTAGAGGGGAAAAGGATCAAGCAGACCATCCCACTGAGAGGGATGAGGGGATCCATCGCCGAGCATATGCACCGCAGTCTCTCGGTATCAGCCCAGCTTACCGCGATGGGTGAGATAGACCTGACCCAGATGGTGAAACTACGTAAAGACCTCGTCGACCAGAAAAGCGCCCTCGGCACCAGAGTCACCTATACCGACCTTCTAGTCTTGGCCCTCGCCCAGACACTCAAAGAACACCCGTTCGTTAACTCCAGCCTGATAGATAACGAGATTAAAATCTGGGAAGATATCAACATCGGCGTGGCCGTCGCCATGGAAGAAGGGCTGATTGTACCAGTGGTCAAAGCCGCCGATAAAAAGTCCCTCAAGGAGATAAGCCAGACGGTAAAAACGCTGGCCGAAAAAGCGAGAGAAGGCAAGCTGGTAGCGGAAGAAATCACCGGCGGCACCTTTACCCTGAGCAACTTGGGCGCCGTGGGGGCCGGCTACCGCTTTGAGACGGTAATCATCAACCAGCCGGAGTCAGCCATTCTAGGCACCGGTGCCATCACCGAGAGGGCCGTGGTCCGGGACGGACAAATTGTCATCCGGCCTATTATGACCTACTACCTCACCTATGACCACCGGGTGGTTAACGGCGCCGTGGCCGCTAACTTCATGGCCAGTGTAATTAAATTACTGGAAAACCCGAATCTCCTGTCAATTAACCGATAGTAGGGAGAAACATCGTGGAGGAAAGAAACTTACTTATCATCGGGGGCGGACCGGCGGGATACATCGCCGCGATAAGAGCGGCCCAGCTCGGCGGTAAGATAACCCTGGTGGAGTACGATACCCTAGGAGGCACCTGCCTTAACCGGGGCTGCGTCCCTTCAAAGTGCCTACTGCACAACGTGGAGCTCTACCAGTCAATGCAAGAAGCCGGGCAATACGGCATCAACGCCACCGGAGTGAATATTGACCTTGCCAAAATGATGGCCCGCAAGAACGCGGTGATATCAACGCACGTATCCGGTGTCCAGAATCTCCTAAAAGCGAATAAGATTGAAGTTATCAAAGGACGGGCCGAACTTACCCCGTCAAGACAGGTAGCCATAGATGACGGGCAGGGACAGAAGCAGATTATTCAGGCACAAAAGATTATCCTAGCCACCGGCGCCAAACCAATAACGCTGCCTATTCCCGGGGCGGACAGTCCTTCCGGGATAATCGATGCGGAGAGCGTCCTTAACCTGGACTATATCCCGAAGAGCCTGCTGATGATCGGCGGCGGGGTCATCGGGGTGGAGATGACCACCATCCTAGCCAAGCTCGGCTGCCAGGTAAGCATCGTGGAGATGCTGCCTCACATTCTACCACTGGAAGACGCCGAGCTGACCGCAATCTTATCCAAAGCCCTCAAAGACGACGGTGTACAGGTCTACGAAGGAACCAAAGTCAGCCAGATTGAAGACGCCGGGAATGGGAAAACGGTCACTATTTCCGACGGCGAAGGCGAGAAGAAACTGGAAGTAGAAGTAGTCGCCATTGCCGTGGGCTACCGCCCCAACACCGACGGCATCGGCCTCGAGGAAACCGGCGTAACGTCAGACAAGGGCGCTATCCAAGTAAACGAGCACCTAGAGACCGACGCACCCGATATTTACGCCGCCGGAGACGTTATCGGGGGTATGATGCTGGCCTACGTGGCTATGGAAGAGGGCATAGTCGCCGCAGAGAATGCACTGGGCCGGAACTTAACCATAGACTACCAGGCGGTCCCCAAATGTACCTTTTCTCTACCGGAACTGGCCAGCGTGGGTCTCACCTCAGCAGAGGCAGTGGCCCAAGAATACCAGATACAGGTAGGCAGATTTCCTTTCGCCGCCAACAGTATGGCCACCATCTTGGGGGAGAGGCGAGGCCTAGTCAAGATAGTCACCGAGCTAAAATACGGCCAGATACTGGGCGTCCACATCATCGGCCCCCGTGCCACCGACCTCATCGCCGAAGCAACTCTAGCCATGAAGCTAGAGGTCACTCCACATGATATTGTGACCACCCTGCATTCCCACCCCAGCCTCTCGGAAGCACTCCATGAGGCCACCCTGGATATTACCGGCGAGACACGACACTACCCCTCTCAGAACCGGCCGGCGACATGAATCAAGCAAGTCCGGATAAGAAAATGAACTACGTCGTTTACTGGCTGGGTCTGATTGATTACCAGAACGCCTACCACCTACAGCGAAAGCTTTTCTGTAATAGGCGAGACGGCCGGATACCGGACACGCTGCTCCTACTAGAACACCTACCCACCATTACCGTCGGTAAATCAGGCAGGCTGGAAAATATCCTAGCTTCCCGAGAACAGCTAGTCCAGCGAGGGATATCATTAGTCTTTATCGACCGAGGAGGCGACGTTACCTACCACGGCCCGGGGCAACTGGTCGGTTACCCCATTTTCGACCTGAAAGGGTGGGGCAGAGATGCCCACCGGTACATCCGCAACCTAGAGGAAGCCATCATCCGGACACTAAACGATTTTTCCATAAAATCGGGGCGGGACCGCAGTCACGCCGGGGTCTGGGTAAAAGACAAAGAGATTGCCGCCATCGGGCTCAGTCTGAGCAAGTGGATTACGATGCACGGGTTCGCCCTCAACGTCAACACGGATCTGGCGCAATTTTCTCTCATTAACCCGTGCGGCTTTACCAATAGAAGAGCTACCTCTATTGCTCACCTTCTCGGCCAGGAGATACCGATGGCCAAAGTAAAAGAAAGGTTACTGGTCCATTTTGCCGCTGTCTTTCACACCGACATAGCAATAGGCACCGATAACCCGATAAAAGGTCACTATGAACGGAAGACTCCCACCGTGGTTTAAACAGCCACCCGCCGACCCAAAGGTTATGTCAACCATGGATGGGCTCCTTAAAGGATTGAGCTTGGAGACCGTCTGCGAAAGTGCCCACTGCCCGAATATCGGCCGGTGCTTCACCGGCGGCACAGCCACCTTCCTCATCTTGGGAAATGTGTGCTCCCGGCACTGCACTTTCTGCGCCGTCAAAAAAGGCCACCCCACCTCGGTTGACAAGAATGAACCTCGGCACCTGCTGGAGGCCGTAACGAAACTAGGACTGGACTACATCGTCATCACCTCGGTCACCCGGGACGACCTGCCCGACGGCGGTGCCGCCCAGTTTGCCAAAACAATTAAAACTCTCCACGAAAACCGAGAGGACGCCATCGTTGAAGTCCTCGTACCGGACTTTCTCGACAATGAGTCGGCGCTCAGGACTGTGGTCGAAGCTTGGCCAGAAGTTATCAACCATAATATCGAAACGGTCGCCCGTCTTTACCCTGAGGCCAGGCCAGAGGCAAACTACCGCCGCTCCCTAGGACTCCTGTCTCGAGTGAAAAGCTTAGACCCGGAAATAGTGACCAAGTCCGGCCTGATGCTGGGACTGGGCGAGACCAAAGCAGAAATCATCGGGGCGATGAGCGACCTGAGAGAGGCCAGCTGCGACCTATTGACCATCGGCCAGTACCTGTCGCCCTCTTCCCACCACCACCCCGTGGTCCGCTTTATCTCCCCGGAGGAGTTCGCTGAATTCGCAGATGTCGGCTGGGAAATGGGCTTTGGCGGGATCGCCTCGGCACCGCTGGCCAGAAGCTCCTTCCAGGCGAACGAACTCTACGCCCGGGCCAAAAAGCCTCGCCCGACCAGATAAAGCCACGGAGCTAAAAACCTGCGTCAGAAAACCAGGGACGGAGGAATTAAATTAATACCAATTTAATTAATCAGAAGCTTATTACTCAATCTTGGTTGGTGGTGGAGGTGGGCGGTGAGTGGTAGAATAGCGGTATTAAGAATTAAGTTAAAATAAGGGGTGGATAGGGACACCAATGCTCTCTATTATT
>NZCW01000004.1 GCA_002688435.1 Dehalococcoidales bacterium | reverse complement strand
TCGGCTTCGCCCCCAGTCCGGTACCGAGGGGGTCACGGATAACGCCGCCTATCCCTGTCGCCGCCCCGCCGTATGGCTCCAGCGCCGAAGGATGGTTATGCGTCTCCACTTTAAAACACAGCGCCCAACGACCGTCAAAATCAATTACTCCGGCATTATCCATAAAAACAGAAAGGCACCACGGCTTATTCAGCTCCCGGGTCGCCTTCATGACGGTACTCTTCAACAAGTTGTCTATCGTCTTCCCGTGATACCTGATTTTCCCTTTGAACGTCTTGTGGACGCAGTGTTCCGACCAGGTCTGGGCCAGCGTCTCTAGTTCCACGTCAACAGGGTTTCGCCCTTGCTGCCGGAAGTAGTCGACGATGGCCTGAAACTCGTCCGCGGAAAAGCCAAACCGCCGGGCAAGTCCCTTTTTATCTGATGCGGTAATATCCACCTCTTCCCGTTTAAACCGGTACTGAGGGTTTTCCGAAAAGTCGAACTGCGCCCGCTCGACGACGTGCTGGATGATGGGATTCACCAGCAACCGGCTGCAGATGACATCTAACTCCCGCTGGTCCAGTCTCCCGGCAATAAGATACCGCCGGGACGTTTTGGCCGCCCGGACATTCTTCAAGCCCAGGTCCCGGATGGCCTTCAGGACAGAGTCTTCTATCGGATCGGTAACACCGGCATTATAGGCAACTTCAACCGCATTGGGAAGACTGCTCTTAAAGGGGCTCCGCCTCTTCAAACTTACCTTGATATCGGTAGAAAGGGCAAAACACTGGTATTCATGAGTGACCAAGTCAGCGAGGAGATAGTGACCGATTAAGTCCAGCTCGCCCGAGGCTAAATCCGCATCCAGCCAGTAGATATCCACCACGCGGACATCGGTAACCGTGGTAATACCCAAGTCATGTATATCCTTGACCAGACCCTCTCCCCGGGCATCCGGCAGGTGGCTCTTCAGACAGACTTCAATTCTATGCATGAGATTACTGCCTTACCGTGAGTCAAAGTCAAGAAGTCAAAAGAGGGGCGTCAGCCCCTCGGCACAATCTATCTTCTCCACCCTTTTCCCGGTAAGAATGAAAACAGGTGAATCCTACTCACGAAGTAAGTAACTCGCTAACCACGGCATTTATCTCTCGTCCATCCGCTCTACCTTTTAGCTGAGCGACCAGTTTCGGCATGACCTTTCCTTTATCGCCAAGCCCCTGGGCACCCACTTCAGCGATAATCTGCCGGGCCGCCGCCACAACCTCTTCCCGGGTCATCGGCTGCGGCAAATAATCCTGCAGGACAGCTAACTCGGCTTCCTCCTGGGCCACCAGATCCAAGCGACCTCCCTGTTTAAACGCGTCGATACTTTCTTGGCACAGCCGGGCCCCCTTGGCTAAAATACCCAAGATATCAGAATCTTCCAAAGCCCCACGCCGGGCAATTTCAGCATTGCTGATGGCCGCCATCACCAAGCGGATAGCGGAACGCCTGACGGTATCTCCGTCCTTCATTGCCTGCTTCAGGTCGTCGGCCAGTTTCTGTTTTAAGTTTATTTCACCCATATAGATTTTACGTTTTTACCGCCCTCTTCCCTAACCATCAACTTGGAAAATGTCGATTATCTTCTCATCGCCCGGGCCACACTACGCCTTTTGGCGACTCTTTTCCGCTTGCGTCGAACGCTGGGTTTTTCGTAGTGTTCCCGGCGGCGTAACTCCGACAGAATTCCGGTCTGCTGCACTTTCTTGTTAAACCGTTTGAGCAAACTCTCAAAATTTTCACGCTCGCCCGCGACTACCTCAGCCACATTCCATCAGCCTCCTTCCAAAAACACGCCTCGTCCCAAGACCTTTTCAGATTAAAAAAAAACGGAGTAATAAAAATGTTACACCAAATCCATTTTAGCCAGCAATGACTATCCTGTCAAGAATTAGGGTTTTTTGGTGACCCCATTCCTCTTCATCCCTCTCCTCAAGCCGTTCTCTATCTTGACAGCTGGTAATAGTCTTGTTAGTATCAGAGAAGAGGTATTTTACCTTCCGGAATACTTTGGTTAGGCTCTTTTTCCCGTCCGGAATTTTCCGCTTGCACCATCTTCCAGAAAGTCTTCCGGGAGAACAAGGTAGACAGTATGACGACAAAACGAGATTACTATGAAGTCCTAGGCGTTTCCAGAAATGCCTCCGACGATGAAATAAAGAAGGCATTTCGCAAGCTGGCTTTTAAGTACCACCCGGACCGCAACTGTGATGACGGCGCCGAGGCAAAGTTCAAGGAAATAAACGCAGCCTACGAGGTGCTCTCAGACGCCAATAAACGTTCCACCTACGACCAGTTTGGCCACAGCGGCGCCAATGGTTTCTTTACCCGAGGCTCTGAGGGGTTTGACTTCGGAGGCTTCGGTAATATCTTCGACGCTTTCTTCAACGGCATGACGGGCACCGGTCGCCGCGCCCCCCGGCGCGGAACCGACCTACATTACCAAGCCACCATCTCCTTCGAAGAAGCCGCCTTCGGCGGTGAAAAAGAGATAAAGATAAAGCGCACTGAAGTTTGCCCCCCGTGCCACGGCACCGGCGCCCGGCCGGGCAGCCAATCCAGCCAATGTCCCGGTTGCCATGGTACCGGGCAGGTGCGTCAAGTCGAACGGAGTCTCTTCGGCCGCTTCATCAACACCACAGTCTGCCCCCAGTGCCAAGGTGAAGGGAAAGTTATCACCGAGCCTTGCCTCCAGTGCCGGGGTTCCGGCCGGGAGAAGCACCAGCGGCGCATCTCTGTCAAGATCCCACCCGGCGTCAATGACGGCACGCAAGTACGCCTCAGCGGCGAAGGTGAGGCCGGGACGCGGGGTGGCTCCCTCGGTGACCTCTACGTTACCCTCTCCGTATTGGAACACGAGCTCTTTATCCGTGACGGCGACAATATCCTCTACGAATTACCTGTCAACTTCGCTCAGGCCGCTCTCGGTACCGAGGTAGAAGTACCTGTCCTAGAAGGTAAAACCAGGTTAAATATCCCGGCGGGCAGCCAGACGGGCAAGACCTTCCGCCTGAAAGATAAGGGTATCGCCCACCTCCACCGGAACGGACGCGGTGACCAGATAGTCCGTTTATTTGTAGCTACCCCTGAGTCATTAACCAAGGAGCAGCGCCGGCTCTTCCAAGAGCTGGCCGGCACCATGGACACAGCGAAAAAAAAGGGGTAAAAACCCGACGACTGAGGCCGTGCATTCTCCAATAGAACCAAGAGAAATACTGGTTAATCTGTCTTGGGGCGCTTGTACCTCCTCAAGACAGAAAACAACTTCCACTTCCGCCCGGTCAATTCGTGCCCGGTACCCCCCCCCATCATCTTTTCCGCCACCTGGCGAGGGTCGGCATTTCCATAGAGTACCTGGTAGACCTTCTCCGTAATGGGCATTTCCAGCCCGAGTTTCTGGGCCAAGTTCAGGGCAACCAGAGTCGTGGTTACACCTTCGGCCACTCCAGCCATCGAGCTGACTATTTCCGGCAACGAGCGTCCCTTAGTCAGCTCCATCCCCACGTAGTGGTTACGGCTCAACGGGCTGGTACAGGTAGTGATGACGTCACCCAACCCAGTCAGACCGGAAAAAGTGAGGGGGTGTGCCCCTAAAGCCACACCGAGAGCCGTTATCTCGGTCAAGCCCCGGGTCATAAAAGCAGCCTTAGCATTGTCACCGTAGCCTAACCCGTCCACGATACCCGCCCCCAAGGCAATGATATTCTTTAAGGCGCCCCCCAGTTCCACCCCGATGACATCGGTATTAGTGAAGACGCAAAGGTTGGGAGTGGTCAATATCCGCTGGACTTTCCGGGCGACAGTGCCATCTTCGGCAGAAGCCACCACCGCCGCGGGCAGACCTCGCAGGATTTCCCGGGCCAGATTAGGACCGGAAAGCACGCAAATATGAGACTGAAAGCACGAGGGTATTTCCTCGGCGATCACCTGTGACATACGCTTACCACTGCCAATCTCCAGGCCCTTGGCCGCGCTCACTACCAGCATTGACTTATCAAGGTAGCGCGCCAGGTGTTGCGCGTTCTGCCGCATCGACTGGGAAGGTACCACCAAGATGACCGCCCTAACCTCGTCCAGGACTTCTTCCAGCCGGGTACTAATGAATAGTTGAGGCGGGAAAGCCATCTCAGAAGATAAACCCGAGTCAGGTCCTTTCTTTCGTAATTCGGCGGCTTCCTGTTCCGTCCGCGCCCACAGACCGACCGGAATCCCCTTTTCCGCAAGGATAAAGCCCAGAGTGGTGCCCCAGCTGGTGGTGCCGATGATAGCAATCTTAAGCATACGCTACCCCATGTTCTCCATGTGGTAATCTAGAATCGCGGCTTACGGGTTCACCGACAGAAGAGACTCCCTCATCTCTCTTTTGGTTTGTTCTTTTCGGGCTTCGTCTCTCTTTGACTCGGCCAGCTCCTTAGTCGTATTACTTATCTTCACGGGGAACTACTTCTCTCTAAATTCCGAGACATCATAGCCTTCAGCTTCCCATTACCTTAGTCTTGTCTCATAGGATTAACTGCCCACTTTACCTTCTCACCAAGTCGGCGCTCGGTACCGGCCATTAGCCGGTTAATATTGTCCCGATGCATGACAATAATGAATATGGCTCCTACCAGGGCACAAACCAAATATACAATGGGGAATCCCCTGAATATGGTAAGGGGTATTAATATGGTATAGGTGCCGATGGCACCGGCGATTGAACCCAGTGACATATACCGGGTCAAGACCGCGGTAAGGACGAGAACGCTACCACCGAATGCGACCGCCGGCGGACACAAAGCTAGCATGCCGCCAAAGAAGGTGGCCACACCCCGCCCGCCGCGAAATTTCAGGAATACCGGCCACTTATGCCCAGCGACAGCGGCCAAAGCCGCCAAGACCTGGGCGTTGGTGGTCGGCCACCACAAACTGCTACCGGCCATTGAATAGTCACCCTTAAAGATTAAACCGACCAATACCACCGCCAAACACCCTTTTAAAAAATCAAAGGTAACGGCAATGGCCGCGGCCTTCTTGCCGGCTACCCGCAACACGTTGGTCGCGCCGGTTTTCCCGCTACCGTACTCCCTGATATCCACCATAGCGCTCCGCCGACCTACCAGTACTCCAAAAGGAATGGAACCAAGAATGTAACCAATCAGCACTACGGCCACAAACTTGGTAATTATCATGATTCTGCCTTCGCCTTAAAGACTAAACGAACCGGTGTTCCGGTGAAACCAAATGCTTGGCGCAACTTATTCTCCAGATAGCGACGGTAGGAGAAATGGATCAACCGAGCATCATTAACAAAAAAGACAAAAGTAGGCGGGTTTACTTCGGCCTGAGTAGCGTACCGAACCTTCAATCGTTTTCGGCCGCTTCTGGGCAGGTTGTGAGTGGCTACGGCCTGTTGAATAACGTCATTAACTTCGGCGGTGGGCAGTCTCTTGAGCCTCTCCTGGTATACCTGATGTGCCTGAGGCAGGATTCTATCCACCTCCTGCTTGAATTTAGCGGAAGTATAGAGCACCGGGGCGTAGGCGATAAATTTCAGATAGCTCCTGATGCCCGTATTCCACTCCGTCAAGTCCTTATCCGCGATTAAGTCCCACTTATTTACCACCACCACAACCCCCTTTATCTCCTGCTGAATATAGCCCGCCACGTGCATGTCCTGGGCCGTTACCAACTCCGTAGCATCAAGAACCAGCAGAGCTACATCCGCCCGGCCAATGGCCCGCAGAGCGCGGAGGACACTATACCGTTCCACTCCTACCCCAAGCCGCCCCCGCCGCCGGATGCCGGCCGTATCAATGAGTAACACACTCTGCCCGTTAAAGTCAACTAAAGTATCGACCGCATCGCGGGTTGTCCCCGGAACATCATCAACAATCACCCGCTTTTCACCCAGCACGGCATTTAACAGCATTGATTTACCAACGTTGGGCCGGCCGACAATAGCTACCTTCATGATTTCCGATCCGGTCTCGGCCGGCGGCGGTACCGGTAGCCGTGAGATGATTCTGTCCAACAACTCGGCCGTACCCCGGCCATGATAGGCACTAACCGCCAGAGGCTCCCCCAGCCCTAGTCCGTAAAATTCCACCGCCCCGGTCTCCAGTCTGGCGTTGTCTGCCTTATTCGCCACCAACAGTATGGGCTTACTCACCCGCCGTAGCATCTCGGCCATCTCCAAGTCCGCCGGTATCAGTCCGCTTTTAACGTCCACCAGAAAGATAATGACGTCAGCCTCAGCGATGGCCGCTTCCACTTGCTCTCTAACACCTTGGGCAACGGTGGAACGGGGTGCTATCTCTAGACCGCCGGTATCAATCAGGGTAAATTCAACACCCTGCCAGGCAACATTGGTAAAGATACGGTCGCGAGTTGTCCCGGGCAAGTCCTCAACGATAGCCAGCGGCTTCCGGGCGATACGATTGTGAAGAGTGGATTTGCCGACATTCTGTCGGCCAACGATAGCCACAATTGACTTGCTCAAGGCAACCTCCAGCCCCTCACCCTACAGGTTTTTATCGGTTATCTCACCGCCGTTATTTCTCGAGCCAGCTTCACGCTCGGCGGCTCAATGCCAGTCCGGGCGATGTTTTTCAACTCGGTAATACTTTCCCGGAAGTTCTGCGCAAAAGCATTATACTCCGTGACTAACTTATTATACTGGTCTATGGTTTCCGGCGGGATTTCCACCTTATCCGTCGCCTCGTAAAACTGCTCGACAAAATCATGATAGCGGCTGGTTATCAGCCACAGTTCATTGAGATAGGTGTACAGGTAATCGGCAAACTTTCTCAGCCTCAGGCCACTCTCCGCCCGTTCAATAAAACTGCTGCACCAGCCATTTAAAATACGCTGTGACATATCGCAGGCCCTAGCCCATTCCCACAGCTTAGGATTTTCCAGGCTGAATAGGGTATCGATAATGACAAAGATAGACAGTGACGAATCACTCATAAAACGGCGGTTAAAGTGCTCGGCCAGCTGTCTTATCCTTACCGCGGAGAGTTCCAGTTGTTTCTCTCTAGCCCTGATTACGGTCACCACCAGTCCGATAGCCAGGAGAATAATCAGAGCGGGGACGATGAACTTGAGTGGCCACTCGCGGAAATAACCAGCCACCGCCAGCGCCGTTATCAGGGCGGGATACCAGCCACGGTTGACGATAATCTTCAGCAGATACATGCTCTCCTCCTATCAGTACTTGGTCAGCGGTATTTCCAATCCACCCAGCATACCCACCAGCAGCACTTTCTGCAGGTGCATCCGGTTCTCCGCCTAGTCAAAAACGAACGATTGTGGACCATCCAGAACATCTTCGGCCACTTCTTCGCCACGATGAGCCGGCAGCGGGTACTCCAGGTCCGACAGGGCATTTATCACCGATACATCGGTATTACTGACCAAAACTCCAAGAGTCTGGTGGGAAAAAGTACGGGCGCCAATGGCATCAGTGTAGCGGCTGAGTACCAGAGCAACATCCGAGACGGATTCCCGCTGACCCAATCCCACCTCACCCAGAGACAGATAAACCGTGCGACCATCCAGCTGCTGCATGACTAGCTCGAAGCTCATCCCCGCTCCCAGCGAGGGCTTTTGAAATAGAAGGGCCAAGACCTTACCACTAAGCGAAGAGATCCAATCAGCCGTTTTCCTATCAATGGCGTTCGATATGAGCAACTAGGTACCCTCATGGCTTAAGTCAGACATGGAAAGCAAGTCTTTTCCTTCCAAAACCGCCTCCCTGTTTATGCCTAACAGTATATCACGAAAAGATACTCGTTTAACAATGAGCAGTTATTCTCTTATTACTCAATCTTGGTTGGTGTCCATATCCACCACCAACCAAGATTGAGTAATAAGGTTATTCTATCTCGAAACAGCCCCAAGCAGCCAGAATAAAGGTTTTCTCTTACGCAAAGCGACCTGTTTGGAACCATCCATGTATTACGTCATCCGAAGCCCTCAGCTTGTGGTAAACTATTTTTTCAAAATTCAACTAACCGTGGGAATTAGCTTTGAAATGAGTTTCGCACATACCTAAAATTGTACCGAAAGTCTTGACAAGTTAAGGCTGATATGATACTTTCCTTATGCGGTCCCGGTCCGGCGGCCATCGGTACCTTTACTACGCTGGTCGCCGAATACACTATTGAAGTGGAGAAGACAGAGAAACCCTGAGTGAGAGGAAGCTACATTCTCCTTATCCGGCTGTCTGAGGCAGAGACAATCAGCCCCGGCAGATTAGCGGATGTTCATTTCCCCGACGGCTATTATGCCTATGTAGGCTCGGCACTGGGTGGGCTCGAAGCACGGTTGAAACGCCACCTTAGCCGGGACAAAAAACGGCACTGGCATATTGACTACCTGCTGCCGAAGGCATCCATCACCGATATAATTATCGGGGAGACAAGAGACCGGGTCGAGTGCGCCATTGCTCAAGCGCTTAGCTCTCAGTTTGCTTCTATCCTTGGCTTTGGTTCCAGTGACTGCCACTGCTCCAGCCATCTCTTCTTTGCCCCCGAACGGAAGCCAATGAAAGCCGGCATAATAGCCACCCTGACAGCGCTGGCTATACCGCCAAGACTGATGAGGCCGGGAGGTCAGCCAAAATGACGGAAATTATGCTGGTCCGACACGGGGAGACCGAGTGGAACGTAGGCGAGGTTTTTCGGGGTCGGGTTGACATGGAGTTGAATGAAACCGGCACAAAACAGGCGGAAAAGCTAGCGGAATACCTCGGCAACCAGAGACTAAAGATCATCTATTCCAGCCCGTTACAGCGGGCCTTAAAGACCGCGGAAATCATCGCCCGCCAGCATAAAATTGAAGTCACCATCGCTCCCGGGCTTATCGATTTCAATTACGGCCAGTGGCAAGGACTATCCCACCGGAAGGTAAAAGACAGATATAAAGAACTCTACGGAGAATGGATCAACCACCCAGAACGGGTAAAAATACCGGATGGGGAAAACCTGGAAGATGTCAGACAAAGGACCATGGCGGTGGTAAATGATATAATCACCGGGCATAATGGTACGGTAGTTTTAGTTTCCCACCGGGTGGTGAACAAGGTCTTAATCTGCGCTTTACTGGGACTGGACGATTCTCATTTCTGGAAAATAAAGCAGGATACCGGCGGCCTGACCATCTTCACCCACGAAAACGGGCGCTTCGTCCTCACCAGACATAACGATACTTCTTACTTGGAACCGGCCGATAAGACCCAGCTGAGTGATTTCTAATCCCCCTTACTGGTAATCTTCGGACATAGTATTATTGTATCATTCTAATATACGTATACGACAAAACAGTCGTCCGGCTATTCGACAGAACTACCCGGAAAGGAGAAAAGACCATGCATCAAAACTGGAAATTCCACCATGTGGCCACAATCGTCCGGGACATAAACCAAGCCATCGAGCACTATCGGACCCTAGAGATAGGGGCCTTCCCACCCTTTATCGAGCTGGGAGGGATCACACCCCTGGTGGAAAAGGCGACGTATGGCCAGCCATCTGATTACTCCATTGACATGAGACACGCCGAAGGTAGCGTAGGGGACTTATGCTTTGAGTTAATCGAGCTCCTTACGGGGGACACCCCAGCCAGAGACTTCCTGGAGAAAAAAAGGGGAGGGTATTCACCACATCGGCCGTGGACGACATCAGCCAGGAAACCGCCAAGCTGGCCGAGAAAGGCTTCAAGATTACCTAGAGCGGAGTAATCCCCGGTGCCCGCTGGACTTACTATGATACTGGTGCTATCGGCATGGTCTCCATAGAGCTCATCCAGCTGACACCGAAATAAGCAGTCCGGACCGGTACCTCTTTACATCGCCCGAAGAGAAGCATACAATGATATCAGAGATAATTCGTAAAAACGGAGGTAACAACCGATGAGTATTGAGTGGTTACGCGACCTAGTCATATGCATTTTTGGTCTGGGTACAACCATTGCCGTCCTTTTTATCGGGGTGCTGATTTTCCTGATTTACCGTAAGGTCAGCCCGATACTAGACTCGGTAAAAGCCACCACCGAAACGGTAGAAAATATCTCCTCCAGCGTGGCGGAGGAGGTGTACCGACCTCTATCCCACTTGGCCGCCTTCGTCCAGGGTATACGACAGGCCGTTAACCTGTTCGGTAAATTTTCCAGAGATAAAGAAAGGAGCTACAAATGAGTGACAGGAATTCAGATGCCAGTTTCATCGTCGGGTTCACCATTGGTGCCACGGTTGGCTTGGCTATCGGCTTTCTCTATGCGCCTAAACCCGGCAGAGAAACCCGGACGCTGCTGAAAGAGAGAGCGGTGGAAGCCAAAGAAAAAGCCGATGAAATCACCGAAAAAGCCAAAGAAACTGCTACCAAAGTCGAAAAAAGGGTGGAAGAAAAACTGAGACGAAGGAAAGCGGCCGAATAAGCTATCAAGCATCCAGAACAATCGGCGCCGGGCTCATCTGTCCCGCTTGTCTCTCTTACCAGGTGAGGACGGTGAGTTATAGACATAATGACAAACATACTGATCAAACACTGGCGCCTGGTAGTTTTGGTACTAGGTATCATCATTGGACTATGGGTCCTTTACCTGATAAGGTTGGCCGTGCTCCCCTTCGTTTTCGGGATAGTGCTGGCCTATCTTTTAATGCCAGTGGTCTCCTGGTTGGAGAAAAAGTTGCCCCGCCAGGGAAACTGGCGAGGTTTTAAAAGAACCGCTTCCGTTCTTATTATCTTTGTCGTGCTCCTCCTCCTTCTAGTCGCTTGTTCCTACATTATCGTGACGGCGGTTATCGACGCCTCCGTGGTCCTACTAGAAAGTACCCCTCATTTTATCGGTAAAAGCATATACCAGATACAGGAATGGCTCGAGTTTATCCGGCAACAATTCCCTCCCGAGATACGGCAAGAAGTGGACAAAGCCATGCTGGAAGCGGGAGTGGCCCTAGGCAACAACATACGGAACGCTTTTGTTACCGGTATCTCATCTATACCCGGCACCTTCAATATCTTCCTTGGCCTAGCAGCGTTACCTCTCTTCCTCTTCTACGCCTTGAAGGACTCGGAAAAGTTAAAGAAGAGCCTTTATTCCGCCTTCGCGCCCAAGACGGCGGAACACACCAAGAACATCGTCGATATTCTGGAAAGAGTGCTGGGCCGGTTCATCCGAGCCCAGTTGATACTGGGCCTCATCGTGGCTTACTTCACTTTCGTCGGATTAGTCATACTGGGAATACCATTTCCCCTCGTGCTAGCTATCCTAGCCGGTATCGGGGAACTCGTTCCAACCTTAGGACCTTGGATTAGCGGGGTAGTGGTGGCCATCGTCACCCTGGCCATAGTCCCGGATAAAGTCATCTGGGTAATTGTACTCTTCCTGGTAATCCAGCTACTAGAAAATAGCCTGCTGGTTCCCAGAATTCACGGTGGTTTCCTCCGCATCCATCCGGCCATTCTGATAGTCTTACTCGTCTTGGGAGCTTATATTGCCGGCTTCTGGGGACTCCTGCTGGCCGCGCCACTAACCGCCACCGGCGTAGAAATTTACAAATATCTCCGTCACTACCACCAAGTAGAGAGGATTGAACACCCTCTCGTGGAACGATAACCCTCCTCGCTACCTCTCTACGCCCTCACTCTGCTATAATTAGGCTATGGAAAAGCCTCGGCTGGTCCTGTTTGACGGCAATGCCCTCATCCACCGTGCTTACCATGCCTTACCGCCACTGACGGTGAGCACGACCGGCGAGATGGTTAACGCCGTCTACGGCTTTGCCCAGATGCTACTCAAGGCAGTGCGAGAGCTAAAACCCACCCACTACGCCATTACCTTTGACCGGAAAGCGCCTACCTTCCGGCACCATCTCTTTGACCAGTACAAAGCACACCGCCCGCCTACCCCAGCGGAGCTAGTGAGTCAAATAGGGCGGGTAAAAGAACTGGTGGCCGCCTTTCGTATCCCCACTTTCGAGTTGGATGGCTATGAGGCTGACGACCTTCTGGGCACCCTGAGCTGCCAGGCCAGCCAGCAGGACATCGACACCGTCATCGTTACCGGTGATACCGATACCATGCAGCTGGTATCGCCCCGGGTAAAGGTGCTTTATCCCAGACCGGGAAGGAGTTTCAGTGATACCATGCTCTATGACGAGGCAGCGGTAAGCGAGAGATACGGTGTCGGCCCGAAACATATCGCCGACCTCAAGGGACTGGAGGGCGACCCTTCGGACAATATCCCGGGCGTCCCCAGCGTGGGCCCAAAGACCGCCGCCAGACTCATCCAGCAGTTCGGCACCGTGGAGGAAATTTACGCCCATATTAACGAAGTAACCCCACCCAAACTCCAGGACACCCTACGGGAAAACAAAGCGGTGGCCCGCCAGAGCAAGGAGCTGGCAACCATCGTTACTGGGGCGCCAGTCAATCTCAACTTGAAAGACTGCCAAGCCAACCAGTATGACCGCCAGCAAGTAAACGAACTTTTCCACGAGCTTGAATTTACCCGCCTGCGCGACAGGCTACCCGGACTTAAACCGGAAGAAACCACCCCGGAATCACTGTCCGCCCAGATTAAAACCGAACCACCTCACGGAGACTACCGCATTATCAATACCACGCAGGCCCTTGACGAGATGCTGAACCGTCTGTCCGCGGCTAGGTCCTTCGCTTTCGACACGGAGACGACCGGCCTAAACCCCATGATATCGCAGCTGGTGGGTATTTCCTTATCGCCAGCGCGGGGGGAGGCCTATTATATCCCGGTCGGCCATACCGGCCTGACTTTAATAGAACAACTACCACTCCCGCAGGTCATCGAGCGGCTCCAGCCCCTGATGGCGGATACCAGCCTAGCCAAATCTGCCCACAACGGCAAGTTTGACATGGTGGTGCTGGCGGAATGCGGAGTCACCGTGAAAAACCTCACCGCCGATACTATGGTCGCCGCCTACCTACTGGGCGAGAAATCCCTAGGACTAAAAGCCCTCGCCTTCAGTAAGCTGAATGTAGAAATGACGCCCATTAACGCCCTTATCGGCTCCGGTGCCAGGCAGATATCAATGTCCCAGATAGAGATAGATAAAGCCGCCGACTACGCCTGCGCCGACGCTGATATCACCGGACAGCTGGCGGAACTGCTGGGCGCCGAGCTTCACCGACAAGGACTGTGGCGGCTCTTCTCCGAAGTTGAGATGCCGCTGGTGCCGGTGCTCTTCCAGATGGAAAGGAGCGGGGTGGCTCTGGATAAGGAGCGTCTGGGAGAAATGTCACACCGGCTCGGTGAGCGGCTAAACCAGCTAGAGATGGAAATATACGATAGTGCCGGTCACCAGTTCAATATAAATTCCCCCCAGCAGTTGGGCTCGGTGCTGTTTGAAGAGCTGCAATTACCCACTGGACGAAAAGGCAAAGGCAAATATTCTACCGAGGCCTCGGTACTGGAGGCACTACGCAGCGTTCACTCGATAGTTAAGCTTATCCTAGACTACCGCCAGCTAACCAAGCTCAAGTCAACCTACATTGACACCCTACCCGCTCTCATCAACCGCCGCAGTAACCGCGTGCATACCAGCTTTAACCAGACGCGGACGTCTACCGGGCGACTCTCTTCCAGCGAGCCCAACTTGCAAAATATTCCAGTCCGTGGTGAAATGGGGAGACAGGTCAGGCAGGCTTTCATTACCCCACCCGGCGCATCTCTCTTGACCGGAGACTACTCGCAGATTGACCTCCGTGTCCTGGCCCACCTCTCTCAGGACCCGGACCTACTAGACGCTTTTAGGCGGGATGAGGATATTCACACGGCGACCGCCGCCCAGCTCCTTAATATAGAAGCGGCCCAGGTGACCGCCGATATGCGCCGGCTGGCCAAAACGGTCAACTTCGGCGTGATTTACGGCATGAGCGAGTACGGACTGGAACAGGCCACCAAGCTATCTCGGGAAGACGCCACCCAGTTCATCACCGCCTACTTTGAAAAATATAACGCGGTGAAGAAGTATCTGGAATCGACCAAAGAGCAGGCTCGGCAGACCGGGTACGTACAGACGATACTTGGTCGGAGACGTTTTATTCCCGAAATCAATACTACCAACCGCCAAGTACGGGAAGCCGCCGAGCGCATGGCCATAAATATGCCGGTACAGGGCACTTCGGCGGACATCATTAAAGTGGCCATGATCAACCTCTACCGTGAGATGGAAAAACAGCGATTACAAAGCCGAATGCTGCTGCAGGTGCATGATGAGCTGGTCTTCGAGATACCAGAGGAGGAACTAGCCACGATGCGCCGTCTGGTTCCCAAGATAATGTCCACTGCTCTGAAACTCAGCGTACCTTTAAAAGTGGACACCAAGATGGGCCATAACTGGGGGGAGATGGGGTAAAATGCCAGAACTACCCGAGGTAGAAACGGTAAAAAATGAGCTGACGCCCCACATTATCGGTCGCGAGTTCACCGGCGTTACCTTATTTTGGGACGGTATCGTGAAGCAGCCGTCAGCCACCGAGTTCTGTTCCCGTCTTACCGGGCAGAAAATAACCGGGCTGGCGCGGCGGGGCAAGTATCTCATCACCAGCCTGACCAGTGACGAATGGCTTATTCTCCACCTGAAAATGAGCGGCTCCCTGCTAACGAGCCGGGACTCGTCGGAGCCGCCAAAATACACCCGCGCCATAATGCACCTAGACAACGGCACCAATATTCTCTTCCGCGACCCGCGTAAGTTCGGCGGGATGTGGCTGGTGCCGGACAGCCGTCGTGTTATCAAGAAACTTGGCCCAGAACCTCTGGAAGCTGATTTTACCTCGCAGGTACTGGCCCAACGCCTGAACCACCGCCAAGCACCCATAAAAGCCCTGCTCTGCGACCAGTCTGTCATTGCCGGCATCGGTAATATGTATGCCGACGAAGCCTTGTATGCCGCCCGGATTCACCCGCTAAGGACCGGGGGCAGCCTTTCCCCGGATGAGTTGATACGTCTCCACTGCGTCATTCAGCAGATACTATGGGCCGCTATCAGGAACAAGGGCGCCAGCATTGTCAACTACTACCGCCCCGGCGGTGAAACGGGCACGGCCCACTTTGAGTTCAAGGTCGCCCACGGCCGCGGTAAGAACTGTACTACCTGCGGCGGCCCTATCCAGCGCATCACCGTCCGTAACCGCGGCACTTACTTCTGCCCCAAATGCCAGCCGGAACCCTAGTCATCCCAGAAACGGAAGGGTGGATACCGATCAGTCAGCAGCGCCGCATAAGCACATACCCGGTATAACCAGCGATTCATGCCGACCGCCAGTTTGAAAATACCTTCGTGGTATCTTCCAGTGAATAGCAAGACTATGGCAGCAATGATAACGAGAACAAACAACAGGCCACCACTCTTTTCTCCTCCCACTAAGCAAGCGGTGATAATGTAATGCGGGATGGCCAGCAGCCACCACTTTATCAGCACCAGCCCGCGAGACAGTTTTTCAGGATATTCCACCTGTAAGTCCGCCGGGTAGTCAACAGATGCCAGGGTAAACGGCGGATACCGATCCGTACCCAAGGCTGCGTAGCTGTAGAAGCCTACGCGCCACGTCCAGCGCAGTACTCCCACATTAAAGTCAAACAGCCCCTTCGGGTATTTCGCCGTGAACAGAATAATGAAGAAGGCTATTATGGTCACTATCACAAAAGCTATCCAGAGGAACACCAGGATAATGTAGTGGGGAATCCCCAGCAACCACTTGAGGAGCCACCACCACCTCCTAGCCGGCGGCGAGGTCAGCTCGCCTATTACGGTGACTGGATAATTACTCTGTCCTAACATGCTCTTCTACCTCCTTTTTTATTGTGCTCTTTACTTTTCCTTGACCAGACAGATGATGCATGCCACCATATAACTGGATAAGTTACACTTACTAGTTATAATTGTCAAGAGGCTTTACCTCAGATTTTTACGGCTTTCTTCGCTTTATTTCTCTTTACTCTCTATCTCTTTAAGAGCCTCGGAATAAACATCAAAAGTCCGGGAATCAAAGAGCACCACCACCACCTCTTTCACAGTGGTAGTGCTCTTCTGCAGAAACAAGATAATCGCTTCCAGGGCCACCCGGACCGCTTGGTCCACCGGATAGCCATAGACACCGGTACTTATCGAGGGGAAAGAGACACTGGCCAACTTATTCGCCGCGGCCAGTTTCAGGCTTTCCCGGTAGGCGCTCGCCAGCAGTGTCGCCTCACCTTTACCACCGCCTCCCCACACCGGGCCCACGGTATGAATGACATATTTAGCTGACAGGTTTCCACCAGCGGTCATCACCGCCTGGCCGATGGGCAAGCGCCTCTGCCGGGCGATGATTTGCTTGCATTCCTCCAGTATGGTCGGGCCGCCGGCGCGGTGGATAGCCCCGTCCACCCCACCGCCTCCCATCAGGCCAGAGTTAGCGGCATTCACGATGGCATCGGTAGCTTGGCGGGTGATGTCGCCTCGGGTTATGGAGAGCTTCGCCCGGTTAACCGCTATCCCTACCGCATTATCTCCCATACTTCGCACCTTCTAGTAGGAATATATTTGGTAACCCCATCCCTTTTAATCCCTCTTCCCTCTAGGAAAGAGGGATTTCTTAAAAGAGAAGCGAATCCCCTCTAAAATTCCCGATACATACTCTTCGAAGGTTTCGCCCCTCTTTGCCTCTTCTTTAGTATCTCTCTCTTGAGAGGTTAAGGAGGTGAACCAGAGATAGATAAAAGAAGTCTCCCAACCGGCTTTTATTACTTACTCCCCTTCAGATAATCTATCGCCCATTGGATAGCCTCTTCTCCTTCAAACTCAAGCTCATGGTCTGGCTTTATGCCTTCCCTTTCAATGGGGCGTCCCTCGGGCGTAAGCCAGCGGGCGGTGGTGATATACAGTCCCGAGCCATCATCAAGTCGGCGTAGGATATTGACGCTGCCTTTACCGAAGGTCTGGCAGCCAGCGATAGTCGCCCGACCATGGTCTTGTAGAGCACCGGACAGCACCTCGCTGCCGCTGGCGCTAAATTCATCCACCAGAACGACCACGGGCAGGTCAGTGGTGACCACTCCCGGCCTGACTTCCATAGCAGTGCGTCCTCCCTGGTTATCCACCACATTGAGAACCATACCCTCCGGTACAAAGTGGGAGACCACCTTAACCACCTCATCCAGTATGCCGCCCGGATTATGGCGCAGGTCGAGGATGATACCTTCCGCCCCTTCCTCAGCCAGGCTTTCCAGCACCGGTGACAGCTCTTCATCGGTGCGACCGGAGAAGTAGGTGATATTAATGTAAGCGATACCTTCCATCATCTCAAAGTGGATGCTGGTCAGTTCAATTTTAGCCCTGATTATTTCAATCTCTTCCGGCTCGGTCTCATCCTGATGGAGAATAAGCAGCCTAACCCGTGTTCCTTTGGGGCCGCGTATGTTCAACACCGCCTCCGCCAGACTCATATCCGTCGTTGGGCTGCCGTCTACCTCCAGGATTACATCGCCGGCCCTGACACCGGCTCCGGCCGCCGGTGAATCGGCAATAGGCGCGATAACCGTTAACTTTTCGTCCCTTATGGCTACCTGGGCCCCAATGCCTTCCATCTCTCCCTGCAAGCCGCTCAGGCCCAGTTGGTAGGTCTCGATGTCCAGGTAAGAGGTGTACGGGTCATCAAGCTCCTCCAGCATACCTTTGATGGCAGCCTGGCTCAGAGCGCTGTCATCAAGTCGATCTCGGTCTACGTAATCCTCAAAAAGAAAATTCCACGCCTGTACCATTATTCCCAGACCCTCACCATCAACTGATTGGGTCTGGCTGCCCAGGTTAAATCCGGTGCCGAAAGACAGGGCCACCACGGTCACCAGCAGCAGGCCGAATAGAAGATATTTCAATTTTTGGGACATTTAACTCACTTTCTCTGAAGTGTTTTAGCCAAAACACACCGATCCGCTCTCTAATGATGTTATGGTCTAAGCCACCGGCTTGTCAACAAAGCTGATGCTTTATTACCGGTACCCAGTCAGGCGGGCTTAAGGCAAATTAATGAAAGATAGGTGGCCAGACTTGACAAAAGTTCTGTGCGTAGTATAATACCTGCGTAATAGTTATGGCAGGAGAGACCCGTAAGGGAGCCGAAGGGGAAAGGAGCCGGGTTTTAATTCCTGGCTGTGAAACTCTCAGGCAAAAGAACTGCCGAAGATAAAACCTCTGGAGAGACCACCCGGTACGGTCACCGAAGGGGAAAGTCTGATATTCAGATAGCAGACAATCTCTCAGGTAAAAGGACAGGGGACAAACTGATCATAGCGGTTTGTCCTTTTTTATTGGGTAAAATTGAGGGATAGCGGCACCAGAACGGAGGAAAACAAATGAACCCGAAAGAGTATAAATATACCCGGGAACACGAATGGATTAGCCTCGAGTCACCGAACCGGGGTACAGCAGGGATTACCGATTACGCCCAATCACAGCTGGGTGACATCGTTTTTCTGGAGCTGCCGACGCCGGGCACTCGGGTAGAGCAATTCCAAAAGATGGGCGAAATAGAGGCGGTGAAAGCGGTTACCGATATCTTCACGCCGGCCAGTGGGGTGATTCTAGAGACCAACCAAGACGCAGCCAATGAACCCAAAATAGTCAATGAAGACCCCTATGGAGCGGGCTGGCTAGTTAAACTGGAGTTAAGCTATCCATCAGAGCTTGATGCCATGATGGATAGCCAGGCGTATGACGAAATGGTGAACGTCGGAGGTTGAGATAATGCCTTTACCGTATTTTCCCAATACCGAGGCCGACCGCGCCGCTATGCTGCAAGATATTGGGGTCAGTTCGGCTGATGAGCTGTTTCAGGACGTGCCCGCAAAGTTCAATAATGTCCCGTTTAAACTCCCTTCTCCTTTATCGGAACTGGAACTCAAGCGGGAACTCTCCGAACTGGCCGTCCTCAATGCCAATTCGGATGAACACGCCTGCTTCTTGGGAGGTGGTTACTACCGGCACTTCATTCCCGGTGTCATCGGGCACCTGACCGGTCGTAGCGAATTTTACACCGCCTACACGCCGTACCAGGCTGAAGCCAGCCAAGGGATGCTGCAGTCTATCTACGAATACCAGTCTCTCGTCTGCCAGCTTACCGGGATGGGTATAAGCAATGCCGGAATGTACGACGGCAGCACGGCGACCGCGGAAGCCGCCATGATGGCCCGCCGCATTACCGGGAAGGAGGAAGTCACCGTACTGGCTTCGGTAAACCCGACATATCAGCGAGTACTGGAAACTTACCTCAGCGGACAGGATATTCACCTGACCAGACTTGAGTCGACCCGGGACAGCCTGGCACCGGAGTCCGCCTGCCTGGTGATACAGCAGCCCAATTTCTTTGGCTGCCTGGAAAACGTTGAGACGTATTCCAGGCAAGCTCATGATGCCGGCGCGCGGCTGGTCGTCATCGCTGACCCTGTTTTTCTAGGCATGTATCAATCACCGGCCGCCTGTGGGGCGGATATTATCGTGGCCGAAGGCCAAGCACTAGGCAGCCCCGCAAATTTTGGCGGTCCCGGCCTGGGTATCCTTACTTGCCGCCAGGAATATCTGCGGCAGATGCCGGGCCGGATTGTCGGCCGGACCGTGGATGTTGACGGCAGACCCGGCTACGTGTTGACCATAGCCACGCGCGAGCAGCACATCCGCCGGGAACAGGCCACTTCCAACATCTGCACCAACGAGGCTCTGGTGGCCCTGGCAGCCACCGTCTATCTAGCCGCCCTAGGTAAAAGCGGGCTCCGCCGGGTAGCCGAGCTCTGCTACCACAAGGCCCACTATGCCGCCGAGGGTATCCGCCGGCTCAATGGATTTTCCCTCGTTTTCCCCGAACCCTTCTTCAAGGAATTTGTGGTGCGCTGTCCCCAAGCTCCGGATGAAATTAACCGAGCGCTTTTTCAGGAAAAAATAATCGGCGGCTTGGACATCAGTCACCTGAGAGATAACGCCCTACTGCTCTGCGTTACCGAGATGAATACCCGGCAGGAGATAGATAAACTAGTCCAAATACTGGGAGGATTATAGGGACAGCCCGCAATGAAACAGCCTTATTTACTTCCGGATATCAGCCAGCCAGGCAAAATCGGTTGCAGCCTGCCTGCCTTGGACGTGCCGCCAGCGGCGCTACCCCCCGAGGAGCTACTCCGCACCGAGCTTGAGCTGCCTGAGGTCAGCGAGATGGAACTGGTGAGATACTTTACCGCCTTGAGCCGGCTGAATTACGGGGTGGACACCGGCTTCTACCCCTTAGGCAGCTGCACCATGAAATACAATCCAAAGTGGCACGAGGACATCGCTAAATTCCCGGGCTTTACCTCAATCCATCCTTACCAAGCTACCGAGACGGCTCAGGGCGCGCTACGGCTCATGTTTGATTTACAGGCGCTCTTAACCGAAATAACCGGCATGGGCGTTACCAGCCTAGCACCAATGGCCGGAGCGCAGGGTGAGCTGGCCAGTCTCTTGATGGTCAAGGCATACCATCACAGCCGCAGTAATATGATGCGCCGGAAAATACTGGTGCCGGACACGGCGCACGGCACCAACCCGGCCACGGCCTCGATGTGCGGTTTTGAAATTAACACCGTGCCTTCTGATAGTGAAGGTAACTTAGATATGAAGCGTCTTGAGTCTATGATGAACGAGCAGGTAGCAGCGTTATCGCTGACCATACCGTCCACACTGGGTTTATTTGACCCACAAATAATCACGATAGGCCAACTGGTCCACGACAAAGGGGGACTGCTCTATGGAGACGGCGCCAATCTGAATTCCCTACTGGGCAAAGTAAAGTTCGGTGACCTAGGCTTTGACTGTGTCCAGCTGAACCTACACAAGACTTTCAGCACTCCCCACGGTGGCGGCGGGCCGGGTTCAGGACCTATCTGCGCCAAACCGTATCTGGCCGACTTCATGCCCACGCCTTTAGTGGTTAATAAGGCCGGGAAATACTCGTTCACTTCGCCACCCAAATCCATCGGCCGCCTAGGTGCGGCTTACGGTAACTTCGGCGTGATGGTCAAAGCCTACGCCTATATCCGTTCCCTCGGGGCGGCCGGACTGAAAGAAGTCAGCGAGGGCGCTGTCACCAGTGCCAACTACCTCAAGGAGAAGTTAAAAGCGGACTATCACCTACCTTATAACCGCACCTGCATGCACGAGGTAGTCTTCTCTGGAAAACGGCAAAAAGCGAAAGGAGCCGCCATACTGGACATCGCCAAGCGCCTGCTCGATTACGGTTTTCATCCCCCTACCATCTATTTCCCTCTGGTAGTGGAGGAAGCGCTGATGATTGAGCCCACCGAGACCGAGAGCAAAAAGACGCTGGACGCCTTTATTGAGACCATGAAAGAAATCGCCAGAGAGGTGACCGAAGACTTGGAAGCCCTGCATACAGCCCCCCATAACACCTCCGTCAGGCGGCTGGACGAGGTCACCGCCGCCCGACAGCCGGACCTACGCTGGGAGGTGAAGAGTCAACGCCCTGGCTAAAAAGAGTTTATGGCTGGTTTAAGGAGACATACCCGCCGTGCCCACAGAAGCAATTTTACCCTCCAGAAAGATATGCGCCGCCGACTACCTGGGACTGGTCCCGTATGAGCTTGCCTTAAAGTGGCAGGAAGCACTGGTGCCGGCGCGGGCCGAGGGTGTCATTCCGGACTGTCTGCTACTCCTGCAGCACCCGCCGGTGCTTACCGTCGGACGGTTCCGAGGGGATGAAGACATCATGGTGCCCCCGGAGGTACTGGCCGAACGAGGTGTCATCGTTTTTCATACCAACCGGGGCGGCGGCACCACCTATCACGGTCCGGGACAGCTGGTGGGCTACCCCATTATGAACCTCATAGAAAATAACTTCGGCGTACGGGAATATCTCCGGAAACTGGAAGAAGTTATCCTGAAACTTCTCCTCGTCTTCGGCCTCCACGGCCACCGTGTCACCCGATATCCCGGCGTCTGGGTGGGCGACCACAAAATATGTTCCATCGGGATACATGTCAGCCGGCACATCACCATGCACGGCTTTGCCCTCAATGTGAATAATGATTTACAGCCCTTTGATGACATCAATCCCTGCGGCCTCAAAGGGAAGGTAATGACCTCTGTCTCTGAATTACTGGGTTACCGCGTGGAGATAGAAGATGTTATCGCGTCCCTGCTCGACTGCTTCTTGGCAGTATTTGGCGGTTTATTACTACCTCAGACGCTGGACGGCGGCCACCACCCCAGCCCCCGCCAGCAGCGAGTGCCCTTCCTCAACCAGTAGTTTCTCCAGGACGGACAGGAAGAGCAACACGTTCTCCGCGGTGGAGGAGTATCCCATCAGACCGACGCGCCAGACTTGCCCTTTCAGTGACCCTAGGCCGCCGCCTATTTCAATACCGAACTCGTTAAGCAGCCTCTGCCGCACTCGTAGGTCATCAACACCGGAAGGGATACCCACCGTGGTCAAGGTACTCAGTCGGTGTCCCGCCTGTGCGTGCAGTGTCAATCCCATCGCCTCCAACCCGGCCTGAAGTGCCGTACCGTGCCTGAGGTGACGTTGAATACGGGCTTCTAGGCCCTCCTCAACGATTTGCACCAGGGCTTCATGCAGGGCATAGAGCATACAAATCGGCACCGTATGATGGTAAAACCTACTGTCACGAGGTACCCAGTACCTAGCCAGCATCGAGATGTCCAGAGCAAAAGTCGGCGTTTTACTGGCCCGCCTTTCCAGAATATCCTGGGCCGCTTTACTGGCGGTAAAGGGAGAAAGTCCTGGAGGACAACCGATACATTTCTGCGAACCGCTGTAACAGATGTCAATGCCCCAGTCATCCACCGCCAACTCATGCCCACCCAGCGAAGTAACCGCGTCCACCAGAAGCAACGCGCCGTATTGCTTGGCGAGGCGGGAAGCCTCGGCCAAGGGCTGGAGGACGCCGGTGGAAGTCTCGGCATGTACTAGAGCCAGAAGCTTCACCCGCTTCCGAGATTTTAAAGCCGCTTCAATCGCCTCAGACTCGACGATTCGGCCCCATTCGACATCCAATCGGACCACTTCCGCGCCACAACGTGAGGCAATGTCTACCATCCGCTCCCCGAAAAAGCCATTCACGCCAATGACGACCACATCACCCGATTCCAAGAAGTTGTTAAAGCTGGCATCCATACCGGCCATACCGGTAGCCGAGATGGGAAAGGTAATCTCATTTTCAGTCCGGAAGAGGAAGCGCAGCAGCTTAACAGCGTCGGCCACAATAGTGGTAAAATACGGATCCATATGTCCCAGCATCGGTTGCGTCATCGCCATCTGGACACGCGGGGAGATATTACTAGGACCAGGACCAAGCAGAATGCGCGGTGGGGGTTTTAGCTCCTGAAATGAAACGTCGGACATAAATTACCACCTTCTTCGTATTTTTTACCCGGTAGTTTTATCATTTTATTATACTTCCGATGAGTTCCTCAATCAGTGGCTGCGCCTGTTTTTCCGGCAGGCAGTATTTCATTCCGGTGAACTTTTTTCGAAAACGGGAGACTTCCTCGGCTACGTCTTTTCCCTGAAGTATCACCGCCGCCACATACTCGACCAGTTCGGTAAAATCGACTTCCGTCATACCGAACCGGGTCATTTCCTGGACGCCCGTCCTCAGGCCGCTACTGGCGGTGAAAGCCTCATCGTCGGGTAGAGCCTGGTAGTTCACGATGATGTTGTTCTTTTCCAGCCGATCGGCAATTTCTACTCCCCGGGCATAGCCGACCCGGAGCACCACCTGGTGCGTCTCGGTATAGTTGACCGCCGGGTCTCCTTCTACCTGCAACCCCCGTTCTTTGAGCGCCAGAGCGAAGGCCTTAGCGTTGGCCAGTACCTGCTTCTGGTAATCACGCCCGTAGGTATTCATTTCATAGGTCGCCAGCAGCAGGCCAAGCAGCGTACCCAGATGGTGATTACTCACACTACCAGGGAAGACCCGTCTCATGATTCTTTCCCATAATTCATAATATTCCGACCCCCCACTCAGGTTGCTGGCAATTATCCCCCGCTGCGTACCAAAAAAGGTCTTGTGCGTGGAAGCGGTTATAATATCAGCCCCTTCCGTCAGAGGCTCCTGAAAATGAGGCCCGAGAAGGCCCAAGACATGCGCGGCGTCATACATAATTATTGGTTTCGGTTTTATACCAGCTATCATTCCGGCCAGTTCCTTAACCGGCTCGCGGTGCAGCATCATACTCTTACCCAGAATAAACAGCTCCGGCCGGTGCTCCTCAATCAGTTCCGCCAGCCCGTGGACGTCTATCTGGTAAGGGTTATCGGTCAGGACGGGAAAATTCCACACCGCCCACCGTTCCGTAACTGGGTTTTTGGCCACGTAATTTCTAAGCGCACCCATCGCCTGGGCACTGAGATGCCCTCCCTTACCGAGGTTGTGGTTCATGACGCTGCGGAATCTCCTGGGCTCCGTCCGCCGATCCGTCCGGTTGATATAGTCCAAGAGACCGCTGAACACCGCCGCGTTGGCCATCTGACCGCTGATCGCCCTGATCTCTACCTCCGAGCAACCGAGAAACTCTTTCAGCCTTTCGATTAGTTCCGTCTCTATCTCGGCAATAAATCCCGTCCCCTGATAGTAGAAAGCCTCAGCATTACCCAATGCTCTGACCTGTTGGTGCTCGGCATATCTCCCGGACGGATCGGCTATGGTCAGCAATTTTACCAGCGGCGACTCGGTCTGCTCGGAAGGTATCAGGTTAACGGCGTTCCGCTGCCGCCAAACGGTGTTGTCGCAGACTTTCTTGACCAGTTTTCGACTCAGATTTTCCATCATTCCTTCATCTTTTATCGGAACAAGACTCTAGCCATCAAAGGATTTAAGGACTTCCAGCACGTAGTCCAGATCGGATCTAGTATGGTCAGCACAAATCTGGAACCTTATTTCGTCATCGCCACGGGGCACCACCGGATATGATATTCCGGTAACCAGTATGCCGTTGTCTTTCAGATACTTCACCAGCCGAGTAGTTTTTCCCGTGTCCCGGACCATAAGCGGGATAATCGGGTGTTCCCCTTTTATCACCTCATACCCCAGTGCCATCAGTCCTTTTCTAAAATACCCAGCCCCTTCCTGCAGGTACCTCAGTAATTTTTTGCCCGCGTCACTATCAACAATATCCAGAGCTTTCAAGGCGGCACTGGCCTCGGCGACGGTAATGGGATTAGAATACACATAAGACGGCGCTTTTTCTCTGAGATATTCAATTATAGTGGTATCAGAGACCAGATATCCCCCGTTAACACCCATCGCTTTACCCAAGGTGCCGACGATAATGTCAATACGGTCTTCGCCGGTAAGCTCGATGGTCCCCCTCCCCGTTTCACCCACCGCCCCGACGCCGTGAGAATCATCAATCACGGTAAGTATTCCCTCTTCAAATTCAGGAGCGTATTTTTCCGCCAGGTCCGCTATTTCCGGAAGCGCGGCATGGTCGCCCCGCATACTGAAAATACCGTCGGTGACGATAATGACCCTCTGGCCGCGTCCAGTACATTCTTTTATACCGGTCGCCAATTCGTCCATACTATTATGACTGTACACTTTTTTATCTCCGGGCCGTGCCAGCCTGATGGCGTTGATGATACAATTGTGATTTAGTTCATCACTTATCACACTGGTATCCTGGGAGATTAACGTGGTCAGCACTCCCATCACAGTGGCATAAGCGGAGCTGAATATCATCCCTGCCTCCCGATTATGAAACCGGGCTAGCCTTTTTTCCAGCGCCACGTGCGGCTGGTAAGTGCCGCTGATAAAACGGGCCGCCCCCGGGCCGGCGCCGAATTTCCTAGCCGCTTTCTCCATCTCAGCGATGACTTCCTTCTTCAGGGCGAGACCGAGATAACTGTTCGAGTTCATTCTGAGAAATTCCCGGTCTCCGTAACCTTCTAGAAAGTACCTCGGTCCCCGGTTACCGGCCGCCTCTTTCACGCCCATGATTACCGTTTCCTCACCTTTAAGTGGCCTTTTTTCTCCGAGTTCCGCCAGTTCCCGGGACAACACTGTTTTTATCTTATCCAAAGACACTTATATGTCCTCCTTTTTTCGCTTCATTTTCCTTACGTCCCGGAGTCTTTCTGACAACAGGTAACGGGGTTACCGTGGTGACTGAGATACAAAAGAAATAAAAAGGAGCCAAGTACAAAGGACTACGATAGATGATAAGTAACAATTGTAGAAAGGTTGTGCATGATATTATGTTAACATAGTTCGGTTGAGTAGCACAAATATGTATTTGGAATGTGCAAAACTTTTCCCAAAGCTAATCGTAGCTAATCTTAATACTACCTAATGCTACCACGACTTCACGACTTATTGGAATCCCATATCAACTTATATTGACAAATATGTACTAACGTTGTACACTTACGGGCACGTGTGTGCCGCGTATATATAGTGAAAGGAAGCTCAATACTGGCTGACATAACCGCAGAACTCTTAAGAGATAGTTCGCCAAAGCCAACGAGATTATGAAAATCAAACAGGGCTACCAAAGGGGGTGATTGCATTCGTTAGTCAAGATAATCATTAGTAGCTAAAATTTAAAACAAGGAGGGAGATTTTACAATGAAAAGAAAAACGTTACTAATACCAATCATATTGTTGTTGATCGGAAGTATAGTTGCGTGTGCCGCGCCGGCCCCTGCGCCGGTTCCAGCACCTGCACCTGCTCCAGCTCCAGCACCTGCTCCTGCTCCAGCCCCGGCTCCCGCTAAGGTTTTTGAATGGAGAATGTGGCAGATTAGGGGTGCCATAGGCACGTCTGATATGAACAAGAGGCACTGGGACAAAGCCTGGGGATATATAGAAACGACGGATAGAATTCGAGAAAAATCGGGTGGCCGACTCGACATACGGGTTATGACACCCGCTGAGGCGGGCATTAAGGGTCCCGAGGCACTTCGGGCTTTGGGTGATAACCTTGTCGAGGTGGCGCAGATTGGGTCTATAGATGAGAAATGGATGGACGTAGTGCAACTGCCTTTCTTGTGTGACGACCCTTACCTTGACTCAGTAAAACTAGCAGAGGTCCTAGCTCCCTATACGGACGAAGTTGGTGTAAAATATGACGTCACATGGATAGACCACTCCCGGGCTCACCCTAGGAAATGGATTGCCGTTTACACCAAGGATCGCGTCGAAACACTGGACGATTTAAAGGGCCTAAAGCTCAGAATTTATACCCCCTATCACCAAGGTGTCCTAGAAAAAGCTGGAGCCACACCGGTTTTTATCCCGTTTGCTGAAGTAGCCATGGCCCTGAAGACGGGGGTAATTGATGGCTTAACGACTAGCCAAGGCCTAGCTATCCAGCAACACTATGATGAGGCCGATATTAAATACCAACAAGCCATGTGGGCATTTTCAGGCGTACAAAACATAGGGGTGTCCAACAAGGCGCTCGATTCATTACCAGTAGACCTTAAGAAAATATTTCTTGAGGGTTGGCAATGGTACAGGGATATGATCGCTGCACATGCCTACAATGACCTGTTTTTTCAGGAAATAATCGCGAACGACCTAGCTGGCGGCCAAACGATTCTGGATATTAACCCTGAATTTTCTAGAGTGCTGGAACGGTATTCTAGGAAAACAGACTGGGTCAACTACACCGAGGAAAATGGTGCCAAGGGAGCTGAGATCCTAAACAAGGCGCTCCAAGCTATGGGGAAGCCTCTTATGTAGAGCTATGTAGAGAGTATTGTGAAGA
>NZCW01000003.1 GCA_002688435.1 Dehalococcoidales bacterium | reverse complement strand
AGTTTCCGATTCATACCAACTCCTCCGTTCCCTGTGGCCTAACTATACCTTATCCCCTAGTCCAGTTCTAACGGGGTGCATTCCACTTTCGATTCAAATAGTATTACTTCTATCCCTAATAATTGCTCACAATATTGGAACCCAGCTAGTTTGGTAATTCACTTAACATCGGTTATTTGCTATAATTTAAGTCATTAGAGGAGGGACTGAAAATGGTTGGTAATCTTAGAAACAGAAGCTTTTTAAAATTGCTGGACTTTTCTCCGGAAGAGATCCGATACTTACTGGACCTTACTGCGGAACTGAAAAAAGCGAAGTACGCCGGCACTGAGCAGCCGAGAATGATGGGCAAGAATATCGTCCTGATTTTCGAAAAGGCATCCACCAGGACTCGGTGTGCCTTTGAAACCGCCGCCTATGACCAAGGGGTAAGGGTAACATACCTGGACCCATCGGGCTCGCAGCTGGGAAAGAAAGAGTCCATGAAAGATACCGCCCGCGTACTGGGCAGGATGTATGACGGAATTGAGTACCGCGGGTTTGAGCAGGAGGTTGTCGAGGCACTCGCCGAGTATGCCGGTGTACCTGTCTGGAACGGCCTCACCAATGAGTTTCATCCCACCCAGGTACTTGCTGACATTTTTACCATGATGGAGTATACCACTAGACCTTTAAGTGAGGTAAAGCTCGCCTACTTGGGAGACGCGCGGTTTAATATGGGAAACTCACTCCTCGTCGGTACGGCGAAGATGGGAATGGATTTTCGCTCCGTGTCTCCAATGAGTATGCAGCCACGGAAAGAGTTGGTGCAGGAGGCGGAGAATATCGCCAAACAGACCGGGGCCCGTATCAAGTTAACGGACAACACGGCAGAGGGGGTAAAAGACTGCGATTTTCTGTGTACGGACGTTTGGGTGTCCATGGGCGAGCCGGATGAAGTCTGGAAGGAAAGAATCGAGCTTCTAAAACCGTATCAGGTAAACAAAGAAATTATGGAAATGACCAGCAACCCGAAGGTGAAGTTTATGCACTGCTTGCCCGCGTTCCACAACCGGGAGACGGCCATCGGTGATGAAATCTATCAGAAGTTCGGCTTGGAGAGTATGGAAGTTACCGAGGACGTTTTCGAATCGGACGCATCCGTAGTATTCGACGAGGCCGAAAACAGAGTCCACACCATAAAGGCGGTCATGGTGGCCACGCTGGGGAGCTAATAGCGAAAATTATGGTAGTGACTTTCCACTTGGGGCGGCTGCTGGAGGAGCTGGCACCAGGCTTTCTATGGCTGTGGCATTCCGGCTTCTTAAGGGAAGAGTTTTTCGACGTCGCGGACTGAGTCGAAGATATAGTCCGGGACAACAACCGGAGACTCCAAATCACTTTCCCGAAACTCCCCCGTTTTCACCAGCGCCGTCTTGAGACTTGCATTTTTGGCCCCCAGAATGTCGGTCCCAATCTTGTCTCCCACCATGAGGATTTGGCTCCGGTCTATATTCCTCAGGGTCTCAAGGGTGATATCGAAAATGTAGTGATTCGGCTTCCCGATATAAGTGGCCTCGATGCCGGCGGTATCTTCCAGCATTTTCCCGTAGGCGCCCACCGTTAACTCCATCTCTCCCAGGCTGCTGTCCACGGTTTCGGTAATCATAACAATCAATTTTGCACCTTTATAGAGGAGCTGAATCGCCTTGTTCAGGGTCTGAAAGTTGAAATCCTCGCGTAAGTCTCCGAGGACAAGGTACTCGGGATTATTCAGGTCGTGGCGGAAATTACGGAACTCCTCCATTCCTTCCTCTTTTAGCAGTACCCAACAAGACCTCGGATTTAGGGTTTCCAGATATCGAGCGGTGGCAAAAGAAGCGGTAACGACCTCGTGCTCGTAAACGTTGAAGCCTTTCTGGTTTAGTTTTCCCGTGCACGCTCTCCGGCTCTTGAGGGTGCTGTTGGATAGGACTCGAATGGGAACCCGTCTTCGGCGAAGCGAAACGAGCAGTTCAACGGCTCCAGGATAGGCTTTTCCCTGGAACTCGAGTACTCCGTCTAGGTCGAATATGACACCTGCTATCTCGTCTTTCATGGTCGTACCCCGTTTTTTCCTCTGGTAAGCCGGATGGTTAAGTACTGGTTGTCACCGAACTGGTGTCAGACATTTGTGGTATACGCTTTAGGCTCAAGCTAGTTTACTTCTCTAAAAGGTAGCTCTGGCGGAGGCATGGGTGAAATTCTGCCCAATGATACCAGTGGTGGAGATAGGGGGATTCGAACCCCCGACCTCTGCGATGCGAACGCAGCGCTCTCCCAGTTGAGCTATATCCCCAGACTACCCAGAATTATACCATAGCCGGCATCGGCTATTAAGTGGGCCCTAGCGCTCGATGCGTTTAATCTGATAACGCAGCTTGCCTGCCGGCACGGTTATCTCCACGGTCTCGCCCTCGCCGTGGCCGGTGAGCGCTTGGCCCAAGGGGGAGGCACTGGAAATTTTACCCTGAGTAGGGTCCACTTCCCGGGGACTGACGATGATATAACGCAGCTCTTCCCCGGAGGCCAGGTCACTCAGGAGAAGGCTATCCCCAATATTTGTTTTAAGGGTTGACTTTCGAGCGTTGTCAATAACCGTGGCCGCCTTCAGAGTCTCTTCCAGTTCTCGGATGCGCCCCTCCAGATGCCCGCGCTGCTCTCTGGCTGCGGCCAGCGGGGCATTCTCGCGGAAGTCCTTGTCGGCGGCCGCCCGGCGTATTTCCTCGATGAGCCAGGGACGCTTATTCTTTAGAGCGGACAGTTCGGTCTCCAGTTCCGCGTATCCTTTACGGGTTAAAGGGATCGCCTCTGGCAGGTTCTGCCGGGCGGTGGGCGGATGGCCAGCCCGGGTCTTTTTAGCCTTGAGATGGGTGGTCAGGTTCATCTTGCTCAAGCCCGTCTTTCTGGCGTAAGCCAGGAAAGCCCGTATCAGCTCCAGTTTTTCACCGTAGTCGGTATCCGAGAGCGATAGCCGCTCGGCGTAGTTGGCTACTTCCGGGGCGGTGAGCCCGGCCAAAGACCGCTCCCAGCCGTACCAGCGGATAAATTTGTAGATCTCTGGCTGGCTGGTGTTCTTTTCCGTAGGTGATAGTCCGGCCAGAAACTGACCGGCGGCCTCACCTAGGCTCGGATTCTGATGGCTCTCGTCTGTCATAGCACTCTCCACAAGTAAATTCTAATATACCCATATGATACGATAAAGTAAGACAGTCCCGCCATATCCATTTGTGGGAAAAGGGGGCGGTCGGATTATACTTGGAGCATTGACAATTCCCTTGTTCCGAGCTACGATAGTTATAGAAATAGGAACTTGGGAGCCGGAAATGACCGTTAAAAAACGCTTCAGCACTGACGAAGCTAAAATAGTTGGTGAGAGTCTGGGTATTGACTGGAGTAAATTTGACGTGGAGCAATACCGGATGGGTCTTGACGTTGAGTTGGAGCACGGTCTACATAACCCTCACACCAATATTACCGACGATGACCATCTAATAACGGGAAAGATTGCCCTGGCGCACTTGAATGAGTTCGCGGACTATTATGCCAGGCTAGAAAAAATGGAGAAGGAAGCCGAAGGTCGATAGGTCATTGGGAATAGTTCTTCTCTGAACTGTTACTCTAACCTTTACTCATCCAAGACGGAGTTCTTACCAAACCGATGGCTTGGGAGACCACGGTGTAGCCCAGCAGGGCCAGTATCGTTCGGCCGTGCCAGTCAAAGGAGACATCCTTGGCTCGCATCAAAGCCTGGTCAATGCCGTTGGCCTTGGCAACGGCAAACAGGCGGTCGAGCTGCCGGTCACCGAGGCGCTCAAACAGTTTTCTGGCCCAGTAGTCGGTTCTCAGTTCCCATCCCAGTCTCCGTCGCCACTGCCGTTCGTAGCGGGCCAGATTCCGGGCGGATAGGTCATCCTGCAGTAGCGCTTGGTCTAGAGTGTCAGCGGCGATGTCGGCGCACAGCAGCCCGTAGTAAATGCCGCCACCGGTGGTCGGCTTTACCTGTCCCGCCGCATCGCCCACCACTACCACTCGCTCACGGTAGGTTTTACGCGGTGGCCTTAAGGGGATTCCTCCATAGCTTGGCCGGGCGGTTGCCGAAGCTATTTTCCCCCGGGCCTGCAGGTAGGTAAATAGCTTGTTCAGGTAAAGTTCTGGGCTCCGGCGTGACATCAGTCCCACCCGGGCTTTTTGGGGAGAGGTCGGCACCAGCCAGCCGAAAAACCCGGGGGATACCTTCCGGCTCAGGTAGATCTCTACCTCGTCAGTCTCCCCGGTGGCTACTTCCGCCTGGGCGCCGATAGCGAAATCGCTGACTTTGCCCAGCCCCAACTTCTCGACTAGCCCTGAGCCGAAACCAGAAGCAAGAACCAGGGCTCTAGCGGTGATGGTTGTCCTCTTACCCCGCCGGGATGTCTTAACCTTAACCTTATCCGTCTCAACCGCTATCTCTTCGGCGAGGGCACCTAGGGAATATTCCGCTCCTTTGTCCTGTGCCCGGCGGGCCAGGGTCATATCAAAAGCTGTCCGGTCTATAATGCAGGCCTGCGTTTCTTCCCGCTGCAGCCGGAGCAGGCTCCCTGAAGGCGAAAAGAGACAGGCGCTGTTGGTCCGTCTCAGAATAACGCTGTCCTCAATGGCAAAAGCGCGGGCGCATTCTTGGCCGATAATGCCGGTGCAGCAGATTTTATCTCCTACCTTGAGCTTCTTCTCCAGCACTATTACTTGGTGCCCCATCTCGGCCAGTCTGCCAGCGGTATAGCTCCCGGACGGTCCACTACCGACTACGATTACGTCATACAATTTCAATTCTCCACAGGTTTCTTCTACATCCTACCCAATCTAATAAAGTAACTTCAAGTAAGGTTGGCGGCTCATTGCTCTGATAAATGAGTTTGTGATAGTATATGCGGGAAAGGTAGGGGCATAGCGGGGTGTAGCGCAGCCTGGTAGCGCACCTGAATGGGGTTCAGGTGGTCGCCGGTTCGAATCCGGCCACCCCGACCATAAATCCCTGTGTAAATCCGCATTATGTTATAATAAATTTAAGATAAGTCAATAATATAATAGTTTCCTTCTTCTCTACGTTTTTCCCGATAGATATTCATACACAAGACATTAAAGATCATGTTTTCATAGGAATCTTTAGGAGATCGTCGACACGGTATAGACAAAATATTAAATTAAGGAGTTTAAAGTGGGTTTTTTACTAGTTACTGGTATCACCGTCCTTATCTATGGATTCTACGTTTTACAGACCAACAAGGGGAGTCAGGCCAACCCTAAAGCTCGATTAACAGGTAGAATGGGTAGCATAATCGGGGTCGTTCTGATCGTTGCCAGTATGATCGCCGGCTCGTTCACCACGATTCCGGCCGGCCATCGCGGAGTAGTCATTCGGTTCAGCGCTATTACCGGCAGTATTCTAGATGAGGGTCTTCGGACCAAGTTGCCTTTCATAGATTCCGTGGAGAAGATGTCAGTCCAGACACAGAAATATGAAGCTGACTCATTAGCAGTAACGAATGACCTCCAAGATGTCAGCACCACAATTGCTCTCAACTGGCACCTGGATCCAGGTATGGCTGCTGAGGTCTACAGAACACTAGGGCTGGAGTTCATTAACAGGATAGCCGCTCCGGCTATTCAGGAGACCATCAAACAGATAACCGCCAAGTACAACGCAGAAGACCTTATCCTGAGACGTGACGAAGTCAAGGCTGCAATTACCGAGAGCCTGTCGAATCGAATGTTCGAACGTGGCATCATAACAGAGACAGTATCGATAACCAACTTCCAGTTCAGTGAAACGTTTACGGCGGCTATTGAAGCCAAAGTCGCCGCAGAACAGGCAGTACTTGAGGCAACCAACAAGCTGGAGCGCGTCAAAGTCGAAGCCCAACAGAGAGAAGCCGAAGCTAAAGGAGAAGCCGACGCACGAATAGCCAAGGCGATAGGTGAAGCCGAGTATATCCGTGTGGTCACTGAGGCCCAAGTTGCCGCCAATAAGGACATCGCGGGATCTCTAACACCTGAGGTTCTGCAGTATATCCTGCTCGATAGGATTGGAGAAGACATCAAGGTCATGGTCATACCATCGGGTCAGGGTCTCGACCTTGTGCTGCCAGAGCTTCAGCCTTGAACTACAGAATAGAATTTCAATTACTCGAAGCATAATTTTGCTAACGAACTTCTGATCACGAAAAGTGACGTAGAGGTATTACAAGGTACAAAACGAGTCTAAATACTGAATAAAATGGTATGTAGGATTACGATTCTTTACTTCTCGGGACAATACGCCTGTATCTTTTAATCTGAGTGGCCTCCATCGTCACCACCGTCATCATGACCTCCATCGTCACCACCACCATCATCGGGATGGTCGCCGGTTCGAATCCGGCCACCCCGACTTTTGAGGCTAATCTGATTGCTGCGTGGCTATGTTTTCCACAACCCGATTGTCACTAGGCCGCTCAGCCCGATGCCAGCGATGACCGCGCCCGCCCAACCGAGCAGGCTTAAACAGGTAACGATGGCGCCGGCGATGATTATGCCGCAGAGGATGGTCAGAAAAGCGTGATGGAACTTAAGTCCGAATAGGAAAGCGGCCAAGGATCCGGTCCAGGCGCCGGTGAACGGTAACGGAATGGCCACAAACAGTACCAGCCCTATCTTCTCGTATCTTTCAATAATTCTTCCCCGCTGTCGGGTGCGGTGGAAGACCCAGTCTACCAGCTTTTTACCGCTTCCCACTCGGCTAACCATTTTGGCTATTGACTCTGACAGCAGCAATAAGAAAGGGACCGGGAACAGGTTGCCGATAATAGCCAGGCACAGCGCCCAGTACCAGGGTATCTGGAAGAAATTTATCGCTAGGGGCAGCGCGCCGCGAAGCTCAACTATCGGTAGGGCGGAAACGATTATCACTATCAGCCCTTCAGGAATGCCTGACCGGACTAGTTCTTCAATCACTCTTACTTAGTCCCCCGTTGCCACTAATCTGGTGGCTATTATACCATCAACGGGCTGACTTGACGAATGCCCTGAGTGCCCACCGGGCGACTCTGCTGGTGATACGCCGCTATCACCAATAGCGCCCGGTAATCACTTTTAGTTCCCTCATACTTGAGTCGGCTTGGTGTGGTATAATGTTGGCAATAACCGATACGGCTAAACGTAATAAGTTGCTTGGAGAAGCTGGTATCAGTCCATTTTGCCGGCTTGCCTGAGTAGGAGGCATGAGTAATTTAGATAAGACACTGACCATCTCATTGGTAGTGGCTATTGTGGTCGCTCTGGTCTGTCTTGTCTTTATTGTCGCCATACCGCAGCAGAGCGAGAAATTCACCGAATTTTATGTCCTCAATTCGGAGGGTGAGGCAGAAAATTACCCGGTACAGGTGACATCGGGTGAGCCGATGGCGGTAACTATTGGTATTGTCAACCATGAGCATGAGACGGTAAGCTACCGGATAGGTATCACCGTAGATAGTGTGGAAAACCGGGAAATAAGCGCCGGAAAGCTGACCCATAAAGGAAAGTGGCAGGAAATAGTCAGCTTTATCCCGGATAAGTCGGGCGATAACCAGAAGGTTGAGTTCTGGCTTTTTAAAAATAGCGAGACTGAGCCGTATATAAAGGATCCTCTTTGCCTGGTGATTGATGTTCTTGAGCCATAGTTAGGGGAGGGAGGTAAATTTAACTTGTCCAAGGTGTGTATCATACTGCCCACCCTGAATGAGGAAGAGGCTATCGGACGGGTCATTGACGAAATACCGGTGCGTGACCTGGTGGAAAAAGGCTATGAGGTAAAAGTCCTGGTGGTTGACGGTAACAGTCAGGACCGGACCAGGCAAATTGCGGAAGCCAAGGGTGCGGAAGTCATCATCGAATCCCGGAAAGGTAAAGGCCGGGCGATGAGAACCGCCTTTGGCCTGGTTGACGCTGATTTTGTCTTCATGCTCGATGCTGACTATACCTACCCGGCCACCTATATTCCGGAGATGCTGGCTATTTTGCGGCGCGACCACTCAGTGGTAATCGGCTCCCGGCTTAAGGGAGAAATAGAAAAAGGAGGTATGAGCCGATTAAACGTCGTTGGCAACTACCTGCTTACCCTGATGGCCAGTATCCTGTACCGCACCAAGATGAGCGACCTGTGCACCGGCTACTGGGGATTCCGGAGGGAGGTTATCCCCAATCTGGACCTCACCGCTGATGGGTTTGACTTTGAAGCTGATCTGTTCAGCCAGGTGGTCAAGAAGGGTTATCGCTTGGGTGAGATTCCCATTAACTATCGCCGGCGCCAATCGCTCGCTAAACTTAACTCGATAAAAGACGGGCTGAAAATAGGCAGGGCGTTAATAAGCCGAAGATTCTAAGGCGGCCTTTGACTCTCAGTAAATAAAAAAGGAGGGAAAATGGAGCGAATACTGATTACCGGTGGCGGAGGGTTTATCGGGAGCCATCTGGCGAGGTATTTATACTCTCAAGGGTATTTCGTCAGGGTGGCTGATATCAAGTATGATGACTACATTGAAGGGAAGTATTGCAGTGAACGGCTTGAGTTGGACCTGCGGATATCGCAGAATTGCCTTAAAGCTACGGAAGGGATTGATAAAGTCTATAACCTGGCGGCTAACATGGGCGGTATAGGTTTCATCACTTCCGTGTTTGCCGATATTATGCATGACAACGTGCTGATAAATACCCACATGCTGGAAGCGGCGGTGCAGAATAAAGTGAAGAGATTTTTATTCAGCTCCAGCGCCTGCGTTTACCCCAATTACAAGCAGACAACCTCTGATGTGCCCGGTTTGAAAGAAGAAGATGCCTATCCCGCTGATCCTAATGAAGCCTACGGCTGGGAGAAGCTTTTTACCGAAGAAATGATGAAGTCTTACCAGATAGACTACGGAGTTGATATCCGGATTGCCAGATTCCACAACATTTATGGTCCGGAGGGGACCTATAAAGGCGGTAAGGAGAAAGCGCCGGCAGCGCTGTGCCGTAAAGTTGCTGAGGTCTCAGACCCCGGGGAGATAACCATATGGGGTGATGGTAAAGCGACTCGCTCATTCTGCTATATTGATGATTGTGTCCAGGGCGTGTTGGCGCTGATGGAGTCCGGTTATGATAAGCCGATAAATATCGGCTCGGACCGGCTGATTTCCATAGATGGGCTGGCGGATATGATTATTGATAGTTCCGGGAAAAAGATAACTAAGAAACATGACCTTTCGGCGCCGGAGGGAGTTAAAGGGCGAAACGCCGACTTGACTCTGGTGAAAAAAGTGCTGAGATGGGAGCCTCAGGTCAGTCTGGAGGAAGGTATGGGTAATACTTACCGCTGGATTGGTATGATGGTGAAAAAAGATCGGGGAGGGTAGAGGAAAATACGATTTCCGGAACCCGGACTAACCCCGCGTTTACCGGGATTGACCGACTGTTTTCTGAGTGTGGCGGCATCGGGAGAAATAGCTCCGCTTTCCTACAGGGAAACCAAGGACACGATTGTCCTGCTGGAATGGTTCGGACAAGTTGACATAAATAGAAAATAACCGACATTTTTAATGCGGGAGGAAAAGCTGTCTATGGATGGTATTTCTATTATCGGTATCGGTAAACTGGGCCTTTGTGTGGCCGCCTGTCTGGCCGCTAGTGGCTACCGGGTTATCGGGGTGGATAAAGACCCGGTAACGATAAAAGCGGTGAACCAGGGGCAAAGCCCGATTTACGAGCCTGGGCTGGCGGAATTGATGCAAGGGTTGTCGGCGCACCTCTCCGCCACTGATGATTATAAATATGCCATTGAGAACTCGGATATTACTTTTATGGTGGTGCCCACACCGAGCGAGAAAGGCGGAGGTTTCTCCACCAGATATGTTGAGGCAGCGTCAAGGGAAATCGCTGCTAATTTAAAGAATAAGCCCGGCTTCCATCTAGTCGTCCTGACCAGTACCGTTCTGCCGGGGGATACTGATAACGTGATCAAGTACCTGCTGGAGGAGGTTTCCGGGAAAAAGTGCGGCGTGGACTTCGGCCTGTGCTATAGTCCGGAATTTATCGCCCTGGGCAGTGTCATCCGGGACTTTACCAACCCTGATGTTGTCCTTATAGGCGAATCAGACCCGCGGTCTGGAGATTTGTTGTCTAAAATCTATATGATGGTATGCGAGAATCACCCCCCGGTTGTCCGGGGTACTATTTACAACGCGGAAGTAGCTAAAATAGCGCTCAATTCTTACGTCACAATGAAAATAAGCTTTGCTAATACCCTAGCGGAAATCTGCGAGCGGATACCCGGTGGCGACGTGGATATGGTCAGCCGGGCACTTGGTTTTGATTCCAGGATAGGGCGGAAGTACCTGAGCGGGGGCACCAGCTACGGCGGACCCTGCTTTCCCCGGGATAACAAGGCCTTTTCTTCCTTTATCAAGCGGATTGGCGGTAACGCCAGACTAGCGGAGACCACCGACCAGGTAAATAACGAGCAAATTAGTCGGGTAATTGATCTGATAAAGCAGCAACTCGGTGATATCAATGGGAAAAAGGTTGCTATTCTGGGCTTGACCTATAAAACGAATACCGATGTTATCGAGGAATCAGCGTCAATGGCCATGGCCAGAGCTCTGGGGAGAGAGGGGGCTGCCGTGGCTGTTTGCGACCCGGCCGGAATGGAAAATGCCCGTAAAGTTCTGGGGAAAAGCGTGGAATACGCCGGTTCGGCGGGACGGTGCTTGGAAGGTGCCGAGTTTGCTATACTGGCCATGCCTTGGGACGAGTTCAAAAATCTCAGGCCTGAGGATTTTACCGGAGCCATGAAGACCCCCAAGCTTCTGGACTGCTGGCGCGTTTATGACCGTTTGGAGTTCGGTAAAAAGCTGGAATATTTCGCTATTGGACTATCCCCTACCTGACGGAGGTGAACTTTGGAAGTCGGTAAGAGGCAGGTGCAGGATTACTGGAATGAGGAACCCTGCAATATCAGGGAGGGAGAGCCTTTTCCCGAGGGGAGTCTGGAGTTCTTCGAAAGAATAGAAGATAGCCGCTATGAAGACCAGTCATTTATCCATTCCTTCGTTCAGTTTACCCGGTGGCGTGGGAAGAAGGTCTTGGAGGTAGGCTGCGGCTGTGGCACCGATTTCATTCAGTTTGCTCGGGCTCAGGCTGAGGCCTGCGGTATTGATATGAGCCAACACTCCGCGGAGCTGACTAGGAAGCGGCTCCACCTGTATGGCCTGGAAGGTGAAGTCATCGTCGGCGACAGCGAAAACCTGCCTTTTCTGTCCGGGCAATTTGACCTGGTTTATTCCTGGGGAGTGCTGCACCATACGCCCGATACTGGCCGGGCGATAAAAGAAATATACCGGGTGCTCAAGCCGGGCGGCTATATCAAGGCAATGGTCTATCGCCGGTTTTCTGCCATGGGCTGGGCGGTTTACCTGAAATACGGACTGCTTAAAGGAAAACCGTTTACCTCGTTATCTCACGCCCTGAGCCAATATTTGGAGAGTCCGGGGACACAGGCTTACAATATGAAAGAGGTAAAAAATCTCTTCCTCCTCTTCTCCGGGCTAAAGTTTCAACCACTGCCGATTCCTGAGGCCATGGGGTTAAAAGGGACGCCATTTTTGCCACTCCTCAGATTCTATCCCGGTGGACTCGCCTCCTGGATAGCCGTTGAAGGGCAGAAACTGCCCGTTTCGATAGAGAAAAAATAGTATGAGCAGGAAGATATACTTTGACCTGGCCGGGCGAGTGCTCTCTTCCCACCGGTCGGTCTTTCAGAATCCTCCATTGGGGTATGAGTTTGTCACTACCGCCGGATTCTGGGTTAAAGCTGGGGAGAAAAGTCATGGTATTCTGGAGTCCTACCTGTATAAGCTGGGTCTGGCCTCTTTACCCTGGCACTTTATCAAGCCGAAGGTAGAGGCCGTTTTGAAGAGGCCCCCACAGGGGACTTGCCTGACCTTTGCTTGGAACCACTTGGTCTTTCGGGAAGAGCCGTGGGTAATCCATGTGGAGTGGCCGGAAATGCTCACTGGGTGGAGCTACGCTTTCTTCCGATTACTCCGGAAGCAGGTGGAAAAGACTCTGACTTCCCCTTATTGCCGGAAAATTATTACCTGGAGCGAGGTAGCCCGAGACTCTTTCTTCCGGAATCTGGACTGCACCGGATTTGAGCATAAGATAGCCGTGGTTCCCCTGGCGGTTCCCGCTCAGGACTTTACCAAAAACTATAATAACGACCGAGTGAAGTTCCTCTTTGTCGGCTCGGCTCACATGGCAGGGCGCACCGATTATAATTTCAACCTTAAGGGAGGGAAAGAGGTTCTGGAGGCCTTTGCTATCCTTAATGAAAAATACCATAACCTGGAACTGGTGATCAGAACGGAAATTCCGCAGCAGTACAGAGAAATGTGCCAGTCGTTCCATAATATCAAGCTCATCGAGAAACCTGTCCCTTGGGAGGAACTGGAACGAGAGTATAAATCGGCGGATATTTTTTTATTTCCGGGACACGATACGCCCTTTGGGGTTATCCTGGAGGCGATGAGCTACGAAATACCGGTTATCGCCACTGATGTCTACGGTAACCGGGAGCTGGTTACTGATGGGATAACTGGCTTCGTTATCCGAAGCTCCGAATTGGTGTCCTATTACTCAGGGAATTATGCCACCCGTCCTATGACCGGTCCCAAGCAGTGGGAGGACGCCAGCCTGAGTACTGACCCCAAAGTAATAAAAGAGCTGGTGGAGAAGGCGGGCCTCTTAATTGAGAACAAGGAGTTGAGGAGGAAAATGGGCAGGGCGGCGAGGCAGGATGTGGCGGTGGGGAAGCATTCTATTACCTGCCGGAACCAAAAGTTCCAGGAGATATTTGACGAGGCGATTGGCGAATGACACCACCTAATGACTGGCCAATCAAAAAGTGCCTGGGCCCGTCACTGATTATCTTGTTAGCCATATTGGGATTAACCGGGCTGGCCGGTGTCGGCTTTGATGTTCTCGTCCTGAGGCAAATGGTCGGCTTTATTTTACTCACTTTCATCCCCGGTGTTCTCATCCTCAGGATTCTCCGAATCCATGATATAGGTATGATAGAAAGCCTGGTGTATTCGGTAGGATTGAGTCTTGCCTTCGTGATCTTTTGTGGTGTGGTGGCCAACTATACCTGGCCGATGTTTGGTGTCTCTAGGCCGATTTCCGTTTTCCCCATAATGGTTACTTTAACTATATTCACGTTGATATTGATGTCAGTGGCCTACCAGCGGGATAAAAGTTTTGCCGTGCCAGTCCTGACCAGTCCGGCTGCGGCATTATCTCCAGCAGTCTTGTTTCTCATCTTGGTCTTCTTTCTGGCCGTTATCGGGGCCCTTATGATCAATTTCTACCAGAATAACATTCTTTTACTTATTTTTACCGCGGTGGTGGCTGGTATTGTTGGCCTGGCGGTATTCGGCAAGTTTATTGACCAGAAGGTATACGCCCTGGCGATAGTGATAATCGCGGTCTGTTTGCTGTATCAAACCACGTTGATATCTCCCTACCTGACCGGCTTTGATATTCACCTGGAGTATTACTTCCCCCAGTTTATCGTTGAGAATGGCTATTGGGACGCAACCCGTGCCCATGGTTACAATACTGCTCTCAGCCTCACCATGCTGGTACCGATTTACTCCTTGGTACTCGATATTGATGGGGCGTGGGTTTTTAAGACTGTCTCCCCCTTTGTCTTTGCCCTGGTGCCACTGATCTTATTCCATGTTTTCCGCCAGCAGATAAGCCCCAGGAAGGCATTTCTGGCCGCCTTTTTCTTTATGGCGGTGCCTACCTTTTCTCTGGAGATGGTTGCCCTGATTAAGCAGCAGTTTGCCGAGTTCTTTTTTGCTTTGGTTATCCTGCTACTGGTTGACCGGAAGCTGGGGCTAGGCCAGCGATTNACCTTGGCCATTGTCTTTTCCATGTCTATAATAGTGTCACACTACGGAGTGGGTGGTATCTGTCTTATTTACTTTGCCATTGCCTGGCTGCTGATAGTCGCTATCAGAAATAGCTGGGGAAGGAAAGTTTGGGGGTGGTTGACCAGTAAGGCTGGCGGCCTGCCTCCAAATCTGATATCACCGAGAGCCTTCCCACTGAAAGTGCTAGGTATCATCATGGCTGTTTATATTATTAGTAGTACGGCCTATTATGGAGCGGTCGGTGCCGGGGGATATTTAGGTTTTATGACGGATACCGCGCATAAGTATGCAGTTATGGTTTTTCCCTGGTTGGAGTTCCCCACTCCTGAAGAACCGGCGGTTCCAGTAATGCTTGATGCTTGGATGCTTCATTTTTTATCTGCCGGTTCCTCTTCATCAGTGGAAGGATCGGCGCCAGCACCCGTACCCGCACCCGCGCTACCGGTATTGACTTCTACTTCATCAGTGGAAGGATCGGCGCCAGCACCCGTACCCGCACCCGCGCTACCGGTATTGACTTCTACTCCGGCATCCGCACCACCCATATGGGAGACCGATAAGGTATCGGTAGACTACACCCGCTTAAAGAGACTGCCCACCAGGCACGGTATTTCGCCAAGGTGGGAGCCCGCTCCGCTACCGGCTCTCGGATTTTTTGGCTTTACTACCCAGGACCCGTTCATCCAGATGGCTCTCGGGCTTGACTTTGCCTCGGCGTCGAGCCAGGGAAAGGCGTTTCGAGTTCTCCAATATATCTCCCAGCTTTTCCTGGCGGCCGGCCTTATCCGGCTAATCCTTGCCCCGCGGAAGATGATGTTTACTGCCGAGTATATTGCCTTAACGGCAGGTAGCGTTCTATTACTGGTGGCCAGCGTATTTTTGCCTGGCTTTGCCGACCGGATGAATGCTACCCGGTTTTACCATATTGCCCTGCTTTTACTGGCTCCGTTATTTATCCTGGGTGGGGAAGGCATCTGGCTGGGGGTGAGAGCTCTGGTGCGCAAGGCTGGCACTGTTTCCGTGACCGGAGATAATCAAGTCTACCTTAGAGTAGTGACCTTAGTGGTGTTGATACCTTACTTTCTATCGACCTCCGGCTTTATCTTTGAGGCCACCAAGCATGAAGTTACTGACCGGATTGATGCACCTTATTCCTATGCTTTGAGTACCCCCCGGCTAGATGTCGGTGGTGTCTTTAACCGGCAGGACGGGGTCGGGGCTGACTGGCTCAGGACAAGGCTTAACGAGGAGGATGCTGTCTATGCTGATCTATTTGGCTGGTTACTTCTCGGTCATGAGTCTGCTATAGTTGGTGATCCGGCTATTGCGGGGCTCTATCTGACCAAAATTTCCTCCTGGCGGACAAATATATTTGGCGCGCACCCTTCTGGAGGTCTTCTACCCTTGGATACGATCTTGGTGTCCCGGGATAGTTATCTGTATTTTAGAACCAGGAATACACAAAGGCAAGAGCTAACAACCTATGTACCCGGAATTATCGGGGCCCGTAAAAGTATGAGCTTTAGTGAGGTAGGGGTGAATTACTTCATTGAGAGTAGAAACAGAATCTATAATAACGGCGGGGCTCAGGTATTAATCAATCGAGTTGTTGGCTGGTAATAGTCCGTCTCTGACCCCTTTATAGAAGCCGAGGAGCATCCTGGGGCGGCGGAGCCAAATCAGGTAATAGGCGGTTGCCAGCCAGAAGTACAGGCCAAGGAAGTAAGTTAGAAAGAGGCCATATTGCCAGCCCGCCGTGTACTGTCTTATCAGGTGGAAGCGGCTCTTCAAGCTGTAATATTGTAGTGCTCCGTCCGTTTTACGGGCGGAGCGATACTTGTGCCAGACCTTTGCCCTGGGGGTAAAAACCACCTTGAAGCCGGCTTTTTTAACCCTGGTGAAATAGTCAAAGTCTTCCGAACCCCAGAAGTGCCTCTCATCAAAGAGGCCGACGCTTTCGATGCTCTTCCTCTTGAGCAGGGCGCACCAGAAGGCGATATGCTCTACTTCCTGAACTGAGTCGCTTTGCCTTCTATCAAACTCTTTTCGACCTAGGATTTTTTCTCTTATGGTACCCAGTAGCGGGCCGACCACGCCTCCCCAGATGTCTATTTTCCCCCCGCAGTATTGCAGCCGGTCAGGTTCATCATAATAGTATACTTTCGCCCCGGTGACGCCGATAACCGGGTCAGTCTCGGCTACCTTAACCATCTCGGTAAGAAATTCNGGGTCAACTACCACATCATTGTCCAGCAATACAAGGTAATCGGAGTCGGAGTTATTTAAGGCGTGCCTCATGGCGATATTACGTCCGGCACAGGCGCCGTAGTTCCGGTCGTTCTTAATCAGGTGTATGAAATCACCGAATTTCTTCTCCAGCACCGGTACATCGCTCCCCACGGAGCCATTGTCCACGACGATTACCTTATAGTTGGGGTAATTAATCTTCTTCAGGGATTCCAGGCACTCTGTGGTGTCCTCAAGTCCGTTCCAGTTCAGGGTTATGATAGTGACCTTAGGTTGCTTCATTCTGGTTTACAGTACCTTTTTATCGGAAAGATATTTAAACCACTCGGCGGCTGCCTCGCCGATTGTTTCCGGCGTCCAGACGGGCGCTTCTCGCCACCAGTCAATATGTTCCAGCACGATTTTCACGCCCTCCTCAAAGGAGACGTCGGGTTTCCAGCCCAGCCGTTTTTTTATTTTAGAGATATCCGCTTGGGTGCAATCCGGCTCCCCGGGGCGTTTCGGTATATAGACGACATCGCCGCCCAGAAGTTCAACCAGGTAATTAACGCTGTGGGCCTGGCCGCTGCCGGTATTTATGACCTCATGGCTGATATTTGATTCGGCCGCCATAACCAAGGTATTGGCCACATCAGTGACAAAGATAAAATCTCTTCTCTGCGTGCCATCCCCGACCACGGTGAAGGGTTTATTTTTGAGCTTCTGCGCCAGAAAGACGCCAAAGACGGCACCATAGGTCCCCGAAGTGCGGGAACGGGGACCGTAAACATTGAACAGGCGGAGGGACAAGACCGGGACCTGGTAAACCTTGCCCCAGTGCAGTACATACTGCTCACCGAGGTATTTGCTCAGGGCATAAGGGTACTCTGGCCTGACCTCGGCGGTCTCCGGCGTCGGGGTAATATCGGAAATCCCGTAGCAGGATGCGGAAGCTGTGTAGATGAACCGTTTTACGCCGGCCAGCCGCGCTGCCTCCAGCACGTTGAACGTGCCGTCAACATTAGTACGGTGGTAGTCCAGGGGTCGCTTTATTGAAGGTACGACATCAGCCAGGGCGGCCAGATGAAAAACCCAATCAACACTACGAAAATGGGGCGGAACGGCTTCGTAGTCGGTAATGTCTACCGGTTGCAGGCTGAGACTGGGTGAACCGTGGTGCTGCGCCAAGTTTTCCGGTCGGCCATTAATGAAGTTATCCAGGACAACCACCTGATGACCATCCTGCAACAGGCGGTCAACCAGGTGACTTCCGATAAATCCGGCGCCTCCAGTGACTAAACATTTCATGCTCTGACTTCAGATAATAGCTCCAGCGCCATTACTCATTCCAGGGTTCAATGAGCATATTCTTCAAGAACTCCTTTTTGTCCAGCGGAGGGGTTAACTCTTCGATGGGTCGGCCAAAGGCCAGTTTTGGAGTTATTTTCTCGTCGGGTCTCAAATTAACGGTACATAACACGGCATCGCGGCTCGCCAGTATTTTTCTTAACTTCCCTCTCATCTCTGCGTGATTATTAATTACCTCCGTGCCGATGCCGTAAGCTAGGGCGATATTTATAAAATCCGGTAAAGCGAGGCCTCCTTTCCAGGATGTAGCTTCGTATCTTGCCTCTAACCATGTTTCCTGAGTCTGCCGGACAATGCCATAGCCGCGGTTATCGATGAGAAATATCTTGATGGGCCATTTATGTCGGGCGATGGTCGCTAGTTCCTGGATGTTAATTTGTATGCCGCCGTCACCGATAACACAGATAACGGTGTGTCGGTTATCGGCCAAGTAGGCCCCCATGCTGGCCGGTAAGGAATAGCCCATGGGGGAATGGTTGAACGCGGAAAACAATTTTTGATTTTTCTTGACCTTGTACGCCTGCATGGTCCAGGTTAAAGTGGCCCCGGCATCGGTGATGATGACGTCTCCTTCCGAGGATGCTTCAGAAAGGCACTCCATAAAGACGTAAGGATTTACCTTTTCTTTTTGCTCGAAATATTGGGGAGGACAGACCGGATAGCGGTTCTTCCATTCTTTTATTCTTTCTGCCCACTCAGTGATATCCTGTTTGTTGATGCCATCCAGTTTATCATTAATCTGGTCAAAGAAATTTTCGGCATCAGTATTAATCATTACATCTACATTCATGCCTCTGTCTTTATATTTATCCAGTTCACCTTTATCAACATCTAGGATAATTTTCTTGGCTTCTCGGGCGAAAGTTTTTAACTTGTCGCCGGCGCCGTGAGTATCTAGGCGAGTCCCGATGGTCAGGATAAAGTCGGAATTCTGGACAGCGAAGTTCCCCCACCTGACGGAAGATACCCCGAATCCGCCAACCACTAAGGGATGATTATGGGGCAGTATGTCCATGCCCGCCCAGGTTAACGCTACCGGAAAGCCTAATTTTTCGGCAAAGGCTACGGCTTTAGTCTGCGCTTTACTGTTTTTGATGCCGCCACCAAAGACGACTATCGGTCTTTTACTTTCGGTGATTAATTCCAAGACACGTTTTAGGTCAAGGTCAGGTTCATTTGATCCGGGCGTTTCTTCCGGGACGAAAGATCTTAGTTCATCCGGGTTAATCTCAGCTCGCTGCACATCGTCTGGGATATCCAGCAGTACCGGCCCCGGTCGGCCTGTCCGGGCTAGGTGGGTGGCTTTTTCCAGCTCGTACTTTATGTTCTGCGGGTCATCAACCAGGACGGCGTATTTGGTAGTGGACTCAAACATACTGACCACATCTGTTTCCTGAAATCCCAGCTGCCTTACGGCGTAACCTCTTTTCAGCTGGGATCTGGGGACCTGACCGGTGATAAAGATAGTGGGGATAGAATCAAAATAAGCACAGCAAACGCCGGTGATCAGATTGGTTGCCCCGGGGCCGCTGGTTGATAGGGCGGCACCTAAATTCTCCGTAATTCTGGAGTAGGCTTCGGCGGCCATAGCGGCAGACTGCTCGTGCTGGGTACAGATATAATCAATGTCAGGATTTTTAGCGATTGAGTCTATTAAATGGACCGCCGCGCTACCGGTGATGAGGAATACGTGCTTGATTCCTTGTCCGGCTAAAAAGCAGGCTACGTAATCCGATAGTTTCATCTTCGCTCCATTTCCTTTTCGCTGGTTGAATGTCGGAATATTTCCTGCCGGAGGCTTTTTTGTAAAATGCGTATTGATCTCCAGAAACTTGTCTTCGTGCTGTAGATGTATTTCCTGAATGCTAGGTTTTTAGCTATCCAGAAAGCAGTGACAAAGAGGCGGTTAGAAGGCCAGTATATAGCATGATTGAGAACAAAATTTCGCAGCCAGGGAAAGACAACGACTACTGAAGCCAGCATGGCAAAGTTCATTTGAATATCCTTCTGTCTTTCCGTAAAGCAGCTCAGCATGGACCTGTTTTGATATGAGGTGTGCATATGGTCGTAGTCTGGAGTATAATACCCTTTCCCTATAACATAGTCCCCAAGCTCTGTTTTGGGATACGGGTAAAATATTGAGTATTCTCCCCAGGTTACCTTGGATTTCAGAGATAAATCCAGAGTCGTTACATCGTCCTCGTGGGTGGTGTCTGGCAGTCCGAAGATGCCATTCGGAAATGTAGCAATGCCATACTTCTCACACAGTAAATGGGCATCAATAATTTGGTCATCAGTCATTTTTCTTTTTAATATTTGGCGTCTTACCTCCGGGTTCCCGGCCTCGATTGACATGCTGATTGTCCGGCACCCAGCGTATTTCAGCAGCTTTACCATATCTTCCGTCAGCAGGTCGCAGCGATTGAGAATAAAAAATGGCAGGTCTACTTCTTTTTTATACTTTTTGGCAAATTCCTCCAACCATGTGTCTACTTTAAATGAGAATATATCGTCCTGAAACTTGGCGCAGCTCAGCGGCCATCTAGACTTTACTCTCTTGATGTCCTCGATAATGTAATCAACGGAATATCTCCTGACCATTTTTCCGGGGCAGCCGTGGTAAATTTGTCGCAATGCGGTGTTAAAGCAGTAGGTACAGTTATACGGGCAGCCTCTGGACGCCATAAAGCTCTTTAAAGGATAATTGCCCATCTCGGTATTGTTGTAGTACAGGCTGTAATCCGGGAAAGGTAATAAATCTAGGTCCTGTACCAATTCACGTACCGTATACCCGGTATGGTTTTTGGTGGCGATATTCTTTATCCCGTCAAGCGAGTCTCCGGTAGACAGTGCCTTAAGCACATCGGAAAAAGCTTCTTCTCCCTCCCCAATACAGGCTGCATCAATTGTTGATTCGTTAACAATCTCGGGATAAAAAGTCGGGTGCGGCCCGCCCATAACGGTAAAGATATTCGGATAGCTCTCTTTTACACGCTTATTTAGCCTGACGTAGTGCTTGGCTTCGCCGCTGGAAGAGCTGTAGGCTACAATATCCGGGTTCAGTTTATGTATTCGTTCAAGCGGGTCCTCGTTATGCATTTCACTAAGGTAGACATCGTGTCCCTCGCGGCGGGCGATGGCTGATATGGCGCACATGCCGATTGGTACCAAGAAATTCTCACTTTTGAAGATAAACAATACTCTCATAGTTGTCTTTTCCTTCTCGTCCATTCAGACTTGATAACACTGATTGGATGCAAAACCGGGGCAACAACAAGTAGGAGAAAGGTGACGACCGCAAACAGCACTAGATAAACACTATCGTGTTTCATTCATATCTCCCCAGGACACCGTCCAAGGCGCCTCTAATGAAGCTGCGGGATACGTCGGGGCGCCGATGCCATACTAAATAATACACTATTGCTAACCAGAAGTGAATACCAAAGAAAAAGAGGGAAAAAGATATATTTTGCAGCCTCGTGCCATACCGCCGCATAAACTTAAACCGATTCCTGGGGTGATAGTACTCTGTCCGACCGTCAACGCCGAAAGCCGTTCGCCATTTGTGCCAGATTTTTGCCTTTGGTGCATAAACAATTTTATATCCCTCTCTTCTCAATTTTTCGCAGTAATCAATACCCTCCCAGGTAAAGAAATAGCTTCTGTCGATCAAGCCTACTTTTTCGAAACATTCTCTTTTAATCAGAATACACCAGAATCCGGTTTGTTTCATCTCCTTGGGTAAATTGTCTTTGAGGGTGGGGCGGATCTTGAGGAGCTTGGTTACCCAGTCCATGCCAATAACATCGCCTATCCAGAAATTTACTCTGCTGGACAGTGATTGCTGTATCTCGTCGGGTTCATCATAGCAGTATATTACCGCGGCGACGGCGCCAATCTGGCTATCGGTCGTCATTACCTTAACCAGTTCGTCGAGGCAATTCCGATCGACAACGGTATCATTATCCAGTAGCAAGATATAGTCAGGAGAAGAGTTTTTTAGGGTATAATCTATCGCCACATTAAATCCGGAATATCCCACATTTTTCTCACCCCCCATAACATGCGCGAAGCCGCTGAACCGAGCCTGAATAATTGCTTTCTCATCGTGATTATCGGAGCCGTTATCAAACACAATGGTCTCGAAATTCGGGTAGGCTATTCTTTTTACGGAGTCCAGGCACTCCAGGGTATTATCCAGGCCGTTCCAATTGAGAATTATTACGGATACTCTTGGCTGCTTCACCTGTTTTTTCAATCCTTCTGGTAAAATCACCCGATTTTTGGCAGGCATTTTCATCGCCAGCATAACCCACGTATGATTATCATTCCGTTATCGTCCAGTAGTAGTCTCCCGTGTAGCCACACTCGGTAAAAAATTCCGGCCAGTCGGCTACACTCATAAAAGTAAATCCGGTGAGATACCAGTTCATCAGATTTTCCTGTTGTTTTTCGTTAAACCACGAATCAACCTGGAGGTATTTGTATTTCCGGCCGACTCTCTCCATTTCCTGGATGGCCTGCTTACAGTCATCACGCTTAAGGTTATGGACTGTGTTTATGGAAATAACGAGGTCAAAAGACTTATCTGGAAATGGCAGGATCGTGGCATTGGCCACCTTACAGAATGGCTTCATATCTTCAATCACGTTGGCTATGGCATATTCCGCAATGTCTACTCCGGCTACCTGTAACCCGGGAATCAATTCTTTCAAATCATGCAAGAGAAACCCTTTGGCACAGCCTACATCAAGGACTGCGTCGCTATCCGTTAACTTATAATAATCTCTCATCCGCCGGGCCACGGCTTTCCATCGGCCATCATAATAGTACCCGCCATAGCCATACTTCCTGTCCCCGTCAAAATATTCGAAACCAAACTGTCTGGAAATGGCCCTGTTTTCCTCCGTTGAGCGGGCTATCTTCTCAATCGGTCTTTTGACTCTGGGATAGGAGTCCAAGAGGTTAACTTCCCTCATAATTTATCTCCGTCAGCATCAACCTATATCCATCTCTATACCTAATCACAACCTATGTCCTCTGTTTTTATAAGCTCAATAAAGATTTTTCTTCTTTCCGTTATTTCTCTAGATGCATTATAAAAGAATTTCCCCAACCAAATTTATGATACTCTACGGCTTTCATAGACGGATTTTTCTTGAGCCACTCCCTAAAAGCTCGTTGCTCGCCTTTATAAGGGTTCGCCCTAAAAGAAAACCAGCCCGCAAGGATTAAAATTGTCCCATCTCGAACGTAGTCTGTTATAAAATCCAAACTAAGTTTTGCCGATTCATATAAATCAGCATTTATCAAGATAACGGCAGCCTTTTCAAGTGGAAGATTTTTCTTAGTTTCTTCATTAAGAGTTTTACTATAGTATCCAGGGATTAGCTCCACATCTTTTAATTTAACACCACGTCCAGAAATAAATCCCTCGAAACCATTTGGGCTACAAGCAAAGTCTCCTTTCTGCCACTGACAAAACCCTTCTGCGTCATTGCCTGTCATATCAGGTAATCCCTCAAATGAATCAAAAGCATAAAATTTCATTGCTTTCAGACCATTCTTCTTTGCAAAATGATAAGCCGGTACGAAAGAACTCCCCTCATATACACCAAATTCTAGATAATCTCCCTCTACCTTAGATTCAGCAGCAAAATTCATAGCAATCTCCAGCATCTTCTCTAGCGCCGTATACGCAGTAAGGTAACGAACGAATGTAAAAAGGGGAGAGTATCTAGGCCTATTTACGGATAATCTCGGTATAAAAATTTTTAGTGCTGAAAGTATATTATTTAACATTCCTCATCCGTATTGGAATGATTTTTATTAACTGATACTGTAAATACTATTACGCTTTGATTTTCTATAAGTATATTTAACCAAAGAAAGAAGCTCTAATAGGATGATGGCTGTCTATGAGGCATGAACTCCTTGACTGCATAACACCGTTAGATGCTCTGCCGTTTCCGTATCTATCGTTGTTATCGATCCTAATACCGAATCGATCTAATGTGGGGTGGACGTAATGGATTGAGTCAGGGCATCTATTTCCTCTGGGCTAAGAGTGCCTTTAAAAGGTGCCATGGCGGTATTTGGTCTGCCCTCCGATATGGTATCCCTTATCTCAGTATCACTCAGCGCGGCTAGACTCTCCGAGGTCAATGCTGGACCCAGATCAGAAACTCCCTGTTGTTCTGCTCCGTGACACAGGGCACAGTTAGTGGTATATAATTCCTCGGCGTCTACTGCTGATGGTTGCGGTGTGGGTGCTGGGGTAGGCGCCGCCTCCTGCCCTCCGCAGGAAGTTAAGAGTAGCCCACCTATTATGATGACCGGAAGAATGATTCGACTTGGCATAATGCAACTCCTTCAAACAATTTGTAATAATGGGTATATCTTAATAAATCAGCACGTCTAGAACCATAGATAAGAATAAGCCCAAAAGGTATATCCCGGAGAGTTTAAAATTGGTCCATGCCCGCTCTCTTTTGGGCTGCCTCCATAGCCTGATATTTGAGACCACGAAAAGACCACCCAATAGAAGGGAACCCAGTAG
>NZCW01000002.1 GCA_002688435.1 Dehalococcoidales bacterium | reverse complement strand
TCCTCATAGCTCGTTGGGTTACCGGCCACCTGCTCCTGAGACTAGAATACCGGTTGCTCTAACTTAAAGAGTGGTACAATTACTGGGGGCAGGCCAGATTTAGACGAGGCTTGGACGAAAACATACTTAGGTAGCTGGTTGGACTTAGGGATGTACAATTATTGACGGCGTTGTGAAATCTATAAATGAACCCTAATGCGTGATACACCTTCTCTTGATTTCCTCAAGTGTACATAACATTCTGTCACTTTCCTACTTTTTAGGAGAGGAGAGCAAAAAAGGTGAGAACAGTTAAATCTAACCTAAATTCACTAAAAAGACAACTATCAGGAAGAATAAGGGCTGATATTTGTAGTAGAACGACTATTAACTGTTGGCAATGGCGATAAACGACTATTTATCGAGTTGCGATATGCTTTATTCTGCGTTATTATATAGGTATTAGCACTCTCATGGTGAGAGTGCTAATAAGTTGCTTGACGCAGGTAAAAACAATCTAAAAAAAAGGAGGATGGAATGGCGATTAAATTGCAACCGACGGCGGACCGGCTGGTGGTCAAATCTATCGAGGCGGAGGACAAGACCAAGACAGGTATCTATTTGCCGGATACGGCCAAGGAGAAACCACAGGAAGGAAAGGTGCTGGCGGTTGGCCCGGGAAGGCTATCTGACGATGGCAAAAGGGTGGCCATGGAAATCAAGGTGGGGGATATCGTGGTCTACTCCAAATATGGCGGCACCGAGATAAAGGTCGATGACGAAGAACTGATTATTCTACGGGAAAGTGATATTCTGGCGAGAAAGAATTAGCCAGTCCTTGTCCAAGGTAAGGAAGTAATAACCAATTATCTACAGTAAAAGGAGGAGAAAATGGCGAAACAGATTATTTTTGGTGAGGAGGTCAGGCAATCTCTAAAGAAAGGAATAGATGCTCTGGCGGATGCGGTGAAAGTAACCCTGGGACCTAAGGGCCATGCCGTAGCACTAGATAAAAAATGGGGCGCGCCATCAATAATTGATGACGGGGTTACCATTGCCAAGGACATCGAGCTTCCGGACCCTTTTGAGAACATGGGAGTACAGTTAGTCAAGGAAGCGTCCAGTAAGACTAATGATGCCTGTGGTGATGGCACTACTACCTCGACTATTCTGGCGCACGCTATTATCGGTGGCGGCTTCAAGAATGTGGCCGCCGGTGCTGAGCCTATGGAGCTGAAAAGAGGCATTGAGAAAGCCACCACGGTTGTTATTGACGAACTGAGGAGGGCGTCTACCCCGGTCAAAGATAAAGGGCAGATATCACAGGTGGCCACCATTACCGCTGTTGATGCAGAGATCGGTAATTTAATTGCTGAGGTAATGGACAAAGTGGGTAAGGACGGAGTTATCACCGTTGAGGAGTCTAAAGGTATAACCTTTGAGACGGAATATGTGGAGGGAATGCAATTTGACCGCGGCTATATCAGCCCTTACTTTGTCACTAATCCTGAGCGTATGGAAACGGTGATTGAAGATCCCTATATCCTGATTACCGATAAGAAAATCTCGGCAGTGGCGGATCTCTTACCGGCGCTGGAGAAGATACTCCAGGTGTCCAAGAACCTGCTGATTGTGGCCGAAGATATCGATGGCGAAGCCTTGGCGACCCTGGTGGTCAACAAACTGCGCGGTACGGTTAATATCCTGGCGGTCAAGGCCCCCGGTTTTGGTGATCGGCGTAAGGCGATGCTGGAGGATATGGCCGTTCTGACCGGCGGCGAAATGATTACCGAGGAGCGGGGTCGTAAACTCGATTCGGTTACCGTGGAAGACTTGGGTCGGGCGCGTCGGGTGACCGCGGATAAAGATAAGACGACTCTGGTTGAAGGTAGGGGCTCGGAAGAAGCGATTAAAGCCAGAATCAAGCAGATTAAGGCCCAGATAGAAGAGACGACCTCTGACTTTGACCGCGAGAAACTCCAAGAGCGGCAGGCCAAGCTGGTCGGCGGCGTGGCTGTGGTTAAAGTGGGCGCGGCTACTGAGGTCGAGCTTAAAGAGAAGAAACATCGGGTGGAAGACGCATTATCGGCCACGCGAGCGGCGGTAGAGGAAGGAATCCTGCCGGGCGGTGGAGTGGCCCTGCTCAATTCGCTGGCTGTCTTGGATAAACTGGGGGTTACGGGCGACGAAGCCACTGGTGTCGATATTATCCGTAAGGCGGTGGAGGAGCCTATCCGCTGGATTGCCGTCAATGCTGGTAGAGATGGGTCGGTGATCGTGGACCAGGTTAAGAAGAGTCCAACTGGCGCCGGTTACGATGCGGAGGCCGATGACTTCGGTGATATGGTGAAGAAGGGGATTATTGACCCGACCAAGGTGGTCAGGTCTGCCCTGCAAAACGCGGCTAGCATTGCCGCTATGGTCCTGATAACCGAATCACTGGTTACCGATATCCCGGAGAAAGAGAAAGCGCCGCCGATGCCGGGTGGTGGTGGCGGTATGGAGGGTATGTACTAGACTACTACTGACAGGTATACGGATAAAAATAGCCGTGGTCGTTAAGGTCGCGGCTATTTTTTTTTATAATTTCAGTAATTCTTCCAGAGGTTCATCCGATGGGACTGGACCGACGATGGCCAGACAGAGCCGGTCACTGACCAGTAACTCCTGAGCCAGAAGCGTCAGTTCTTCCGCGGTAATAGCGTCAGTAATGGACAGTACTTCATCAATGTTGAGAATGCGTTCGGTAAGAAGTTCCTGTCCACCCAGCCAGCCGGCCACGCTGCGGCTGTCTTCCATGCGTAGTAACAGGTGACCTTTGGCGAATTCTTTGGCCTTGGTTAGTTCCGATTCTGGTATCCTCTCTTTAAGTCGGGACAGCTGCTCCAGAATGGCCTGGATGGCGGTGCGTAGGTTTTTAGGTTCCACGCCGGCGGCAATAGTCAGCGCGCCGGTGTCCATGAGGTGGTCGGTAAAACTGCCGATGCTGTAAACGAGACCTAACTTATCGCGGACTTCGGTAAACAGGCGACTGCTCATACCTTCACCGAGGACGACATTGAGTAGGTCCAGTGGGAAACGTCCGGGGTGGACGAGGGATAGGCCGGGCAGCGCCAGACAGAGGTGGACCTGCTCCGTATCCCGGGTCTCAATGTGCCGTTGCCGGACCGGCCGTTCCACATAGGCGGAATAGTTGTAGCGGGGCTGCCGGTCGGTCCAGTGGTCCAGGTGGCGTTTGACGGCGGTTACTATTTCTTGGTGACGGATGTCTCCGGCAATGCTGATTACCGTGTTGCTGGGTTGATACTGGCTTGCTAGGTAACCGAGCATCGTGTCCCGGCTGAGGGTACCGACCGATTTTTTGCTGCCGGCGATGTCTCGTCCTAGGGGGTGCCTGGGCCAGAGCAACTCGTCAATAAGTATGGCCACCCTTTGCGGAGGCGCATCATTGCTCATGTTAATTTCTTCAATGATGACCTGACGCTCCTTTTCGATGTCTGCCGGATCAAATTTGGGATTGAGGATCATGTCGGTCAGCACTTCAAGGGCGGGGTGGAAGTGAGGCCGGGCCACCTTGCACCAGTAGACGGACAATTCTTTGTCCGTGCCTCCGTTCAGGATACCACCTAGGCCTTCAATTGCCGTGGAGATATCACTGGCGGTCGGTCGTTTCGGCGTGCCCCGGAAACACAGGTGCTCGATGAAATGGGAAATGCCGGCTTGCACATCAGTCTCGTACCGGGAGCCGGTGCCGATAAAGATACAAATGGATACGGAGCGGGTATGGGGTATAGTCGCGGTAATCAGGCGTAAGCCGTTATTTAAAGTGGTCTTCTGGTACAATAATCTGTCTCTCCAAGAGTGTTCTGTGACATTCTATTATTACCTTGGTTGCGGTGTCAATTTGAGGGTGATCCGGGAAGAGGTGCGAAGGCAGTATCGCAGTAGTCATAGTTATGATTAATATCTGAGTGTATTGTTATTACTTTTGACCACCATTTTTTGCTTGGGAGCTATCGTAATTATATCATTTTCACACTGTTTCTGTTCATACTCGATATTCGTCGCTAGTTAACCTACCCCCAGTAATTATGCTGATGGGACTAACTTAGAAAGTGGTACAATTTATGAAGGTAAGTCATCAATGTAATAGTCAACTGAGGGATGTGCTGTAATGCTTGTATCAAGAAAGTTCTTTCTCAGTAGGAGGAAGATGATTGGTTTCCTCGACGAGTTGGAAGTATCTACCACTAAGTCGTTATATATACCGATTGGGCTATCCTTACCAGAGGTTGAGGGGATGCTTGAGCAGCAAGCCATTTCTCCAGAGCTGGCTGAGTTGGCTGTTGGTTCGAAAACAGGAGCGGTCATTTTCTGGGGTCCTTCACGCATTTATCTGGTCACACCACCATTTCCAATTATGGAAAACCACTTCGCTCAGGGCTGTGCTATTGAGCCACTGCGTTCTATACTTAAGCATGATTATGGGGTAGCTTTGATTCTGGTACGTCTGGGTGCATATGCTATTGGCCTCTGCCAGGGTGAAATCCTTATCAGTAGTAAGGTTGGAACTGGCCTCGTCCACGCACGGCACAAGAAAGGGGGGTCCTCGCAGCAGCGGTTTCAGCGGCATCGCGGAAAGCAAATAGAGTCCTTTCTGAACCGGGTCTGCAGTCACACTAGGGAAAATCTTGAGCCACAGAAACGATTATTGGACTACCTGGTTTATGGAGGTGCAAAGACTACAATACTCTCACTTCAAAAACGTTGCTTATTCCTGCGGCAGTTTGAGAACCGTAACCTTCCACCGTTACTTGATATAGCCGAACCGCGCAAAGTAGTGCTGGAAACAGCGGTGGGTCGCGTTTGGTTAAGTGGCGTGACTGAATGGCATGACGATAGGATTCACACCAGAAATACTGACCTGCCCCACGAAAAGCAGTCATTCCCCAAAATTCACTAATCATAGGGCATCACCTTGTTCTTTTTGGAATCGGAATTTCGCACTAGGTTCAATAACACGATATTCGTGACTAGTTGCCTTGCTTTTTGCCTTTGTCTTGGTTACCATTTTACTTACCTCCCTTAATCAACCACGACTTATTGGAACCATGATCGCCGGAGCCTTGCCAAGGGAGGATTGCTATGTAATAATTGAGTCGTTGTGTTTTGGTTTCAATCCTGATTGATGGCGCATTAGGCCACAGTTACTGGTATCGCGAGTAGCTGGAGAGCGGGTTATGGGAGAGACGGATATTGTAGAGATTATCAGAGAAGCCCTGTCCGGTGGACAGACGGCGCTGAGTGAGTCCGAGGCGAAGCAGTTCTGCGCCAGTCTGGGTATTCCAGTGTGCCGTGGGGTTATGGCCGCGGATGTGGCAGCGGCGGTGACGGCAGCAATAAAGCTTGGTTTCCCTGTGGTCTTAAAGGCGATCGGGAAAGACCTTTTTCACAAGACGGAGGTGAGGGGTATCGCCCTGAATCTGAACGGCGAAGAGGAAGTTAGGCAAGAAGGCTGCCGCCTGTTGGGGATTCCGGAAAGCGAAGCCCTGCTGGTGCAGGAGATGGTAAAAGGAGACCGGGAACTGGTCTGCGGTCTGGTCAGAGATGCCCAGTTCGGTCCCTGTGTCATGTTCGGCCTCGGTGGCGTCCTGACCGAAGTCTTGCAGGACGTTGTCTTCCGGGTAGCGCCGCTTACTTTATGGGATGCCCGGGAAATGGTTAAGGAGATTCAGCACGGGAAGATTCTGGAGCCGTTCCGAGGAGAAGTGGCCGTTGATTTGGACGTACTGTCCCGGGTTCTAGTGACTCTCGGCGAGATTGGCGTGAAATATCAGGAAGTGCAGTCAGTTGACATAAATCCATTGAAAATCCAGCCGGATGGTCAGCCGGTGGCGGTGGATGCCTTGGTTACACTGGGCGCCGGGAAGCCGACCGTTCTAGGAGAACTTAAAAAAACTTTTCGGCGTAACGATTTGGCCCGGTTTTTTGAACCGGAAAGCGTGGCGGTAATCGGCGCTTCGGCCATGTCGGGTAAAGCCGGGTACGTGGTGGTTAAAAATATCCTAGCCAACGGTTATGCCGGCAAACTTTACTTGGTCAACCCGAAAGGTGGCGAAATACTGGGTATGTCCGTACACTCGTCGATTGCCAACCTGCCGGACGGTGTGGAGCAGGCCATCATCATGACCCCGGCAAAGGATACCGTCCAAGTAGTGAGAGACTGTGCCGTTAGAGGCATTAAATATGTGGTGCTGGCCGCCGGGGGCTTTTCCGAAGTGGACAAGGCCGGGGAGGAGTTACAGGAGGAACTGGTCCGGACGATTACCGAGACCGGCGTCCGCGCCATTGGCCCTAATACCTCCGGACATATCTCCACGCCGCACCATTACACCTCGGGGTTTTTTCCACTGGATAGGATTCCCCAGGGGAATATCTCTTACGTTACCCAGACCGGCAACTTTGCTACCCATACCATGCGTTACATCACCACTGGAGAGTATTTCGGCGTGGCCCGGGTTATCGGGTTGGGTAATAAGATAGATATTGATGAGAGCGAGGTGCTTGAGTACTACGCCGAAGACAAAGAGACCAAGGCGATATTTATGTACTTGGAAGACATCAGGCGGCCGCGTCGCTTTCTGGAGGTGGCCGACGAGGTGACACGCCTCAAGCCGGTCTTTCTGCTTAAGGGTGGTAATACCCGGGAGGGTTCGCGGGCGGCCGTGACCCATACCGCGGCTCTGGCCTCGGACGAGCGGATTATGGACGGAGCCCTTATCCAGGCCGGAGTTACCCGCCTTTACGATTATTCTCACCTCTTCCTTGTCGCTAAGGCCTTGGCTGTTATGCCGTTGCCTAGGGGTAGTGGGGTGAGTTTTCTGGCGCCATCCGGTGCTATGCTGGTGGTCCTGACGGATATGTGCTACCAGCGCTGGGGTCTGGAGGTGCCTGACCTTGAAGAAGGTACCCGCCGGCGTCTGCAGGAAATAAGCCCGCCTTACATCCGGATGCGTAATCCGGTGGACATCTGGCCCTCAGTTTTAGTGCACGACATTGAGTACAGCTACCGGGAGGCGATAGAGGTGCTGATGAGAGACATTAATATTGACGCTATCGTGCCTGTTCTGATGCTGACTGATGATGTCGGGGTGCCTCCTCTGGACTTTCTGGTCGAGCTGGCCAAAAAGTATCCGGAGAAATTGCTTTACGTGACTTTCAGCGGGGAGAAGAAGCATATGGAGGCGGCCAAGTCCTTTCTGGAACCCAAAGGTGTGCCTACTTTTCCATTGATTGAGGAACCGTTTGAGGTTATCTCTATCCTGAACCGATGCCGGCAGGTAATGGCGCGGCCGCGTTAGTCGTTACTGAATTGACTTCATTACCGGGCATTGCTAACATTAAAGAGTGAGGTGAAAAATGGCCATCAAGACGGCGGTGTCTCGGCTCTCTCTATTTCCGATAACCGCCGAGGTAAATAAGCAAGGTCACCTGGTAATCGGCGGCGGCGATACCGTGGCGCTGGCGGCGGAGTTCGGTACGCCTTTATATGTCTTTGATGAAGCCAGCCTGCGCGCCCAGTGCGCTGAGTTCAAGATGGAATTTGGGCAGCGCTACACAGAGATTTCCGTGGTCTATGCTGGTAAGGCCTTTCTCAATAAGGCGCTGGCGCTCATTTTGAAGGAAGAAGGGCTGGGGCTGGACGTGGTCTCGGGTGGGGAGATGAGTATTGCCCGGGCCATCGATTTTCCTTTCGACAAAGTCTATTTTCACGGTAATAATAAGTCAGCTGAAGAGCTAAATATGGCCTTGGAGTGGAGGGTCGGCCGTATCGTCATTGACAATTTTGAGGAACTGACCCGGCTGAGTGAGAGAGCCCGGGAAAAAGGCCGTGTGCCCGATATTCTACTACGCCTGACTCCTGGGATTGACCCGCATACTCACAAATATATCTCCACCGGCGTGGTAGACAGTAAGTTTGGCTTTACTCTGGCCACTTGGGAAGAAGTGGTGGCGCAGGTCATCTCCGCCCCCGACCTTAACTTGGTCGGCTTGGGCTTTCACTTGGGCTCCCTTATCTTTGAGATTGAGCCTTATCGGGAGGCTATTGGTCGCGTGCTGGATTTTGCCGCGGAAATGAAGAGAAAACACGGTTTTGAGATGCAGGAGCTGGATATCGGCGGCGGGTTCGCTGTCCAGTACACGTTGGACGCTCCAACCCCGCCTATCTCATCCTATGCCGAGGTGATAGCGACTACGATTAACGACAAGTGTCAGGAGCTAAAGTTGGCACTACCCCGACTGGTTGTCGAGCCGGGAAGGGCCATCGTGGGGAGGGCTGGGGTGGTACTGTACCGGATAGGAGCGGCTAAAGAGATACCCGGCGTCAGGCGTTATGTTTTTGTTGATGGCGGCATGGCGGATAATATCCGCCCCGCTCTTTATGCTGCCCGCTATGAGGCAGTGGTCGCCAACAAGATGCTGTTGGAGGAAACCGGGAAAGTGACCATTGCCGGTAAGTTCTGCGAGTCCGGTGATATCTTAATCAGTGATATCAGCCTGCCCCCGGTTACCGCCGGTGATATCCTGGCGATGGCGGACTGCGGAGCTTACTGTCTGGCGATGGCCAGTAATTACAACGCTTCACTGAAGTCAGCGGTGGTCTTGGTCAAGGATGATAAAGCACGCCTTATCCGGCGCCGGGAGACTTTTGAAGACCTAGGTAGGTGTGATGTCGTTTAGAGATTATTTAGTCTATGCGAAAGGGAGGTAAAGAAAGAGGGGCTAGCGCTCCTCTTAGATGCACCGCTGGAGTACCTTAGAAGGAAGGAGAGGCTTTGAAAAGGCGAAGCCTCTTCAAACTTCCCGTGATAAATGGCTTTTAATAAATAAATGGAGACTTTTAATGTGGCAGGTAGTGGGACAAGATAGAGTGGTATCCTTACTCCAGCGCAGCTTGGAGACTGGTTCTCTAGCCCATGCCTATCTTCTGGTAGGTTCCCCTCATGTGGGTAAGATGACGCTGGCACTGAACATGGCGCAGGCGTTGAACTGCCTGGCGTATGAGCGTCCCTGCGGAGAGTGTGCCTCCTGCCAGAAGATAGTTTCGGTCGGTCATTCCGATGTCCAGGTTATCGGGCGGCTGACGTTAGGCGAGGACTTATCCGAAGATAAGCTTATCAGTACCGAGCAGATAAAAGAGATACAGCACTCGGCCAGCCTGCCGCCTTTTGAGGGTAGGTATAAAGTATTTATTGTTGAAGGTGCGGAACTGCTGTCCACAGAGGCGGCTAACCGCATGCTGAAGACGCTGGAGGAACCTATCAGTACCGTGGTCTTTATTTTACTGGCGGTAAATGACCGGCTCATGCCGGCCACGGTGGTTTCCCGCTGCCAGAGGTTGGAGCTAACTCCCATGCCGGTGGCTGAGGTAGAGTCGACTCTCAGTAGTCGCTGGGGTATAGAGTCGTCGAGAGCCAGACTCTTGGCTCGGTTTTCCCACGGCTGCTTGGGCTGGGCGCTGGAGGCGGTCTCCGACGATGGTCTACTGACGCGGCGTGCCGAAAAAATGGACCGGTTACTGAAAGTAGTTAATGCCGACTATGAGGAGCGGTTTACCTACGCCAGTCAACTGGCGAGCCGTTTTACCCAGAACCGAGGAACTGTTCAGGAAATACTGGACCTGTGGCTTGACTGGTGGCGTGACCTGCTGCTAGTCTGGATAGGCTGCCGTGATTTTATCACCAATATTGATCGTTTGGCGACGCTGGATGGAATGATAGGGGGGTATAGCTTAACACAGATAAAGGCTTATATCGATAATCTTCGGGCAGCCGGGGAACAGCTCCGGCAGAACGCTAATCCGCGATTGGTACTGGAAGTATTGATGCTGGATATGCCTGGAAAGGAGGAGCACCGTCAGGTGAAGCCGGCGGCGCAATTACCAGTATAAAGAATGGCTGAGATTGTTGGTGTACGGTTCAGGAAGGCCGGTAGAGTTCACTATTTTGACCCGGCCGATATTGACCTGCAAATAAATGATGGTGTCATCATCGAGACAAACCGCGGTCTTGAGCTGGGGCGGGTAGTTATCGCTCCCCGCCAGGTATCGGCTAACGAGGTAAAAGAACCACTGAAACCGATAGTGCGTAAGGCCGAACCTAGTGACATAGAGCGCGCTCAGGAGCTTGAGAGTAAGGTAGAAGAGGCGTTAATTGAGTGCGGTAAACAGATTGCCGAGCTGAAACTACCCATGAAGCTAATCTTCGCGGAATATAACGTTGACGGCAGCTGGCTCACCTTTTTTTTCAGCGCTGATCAGAGAGTCGATTTCCGTGATCTGGTGCGGCGGCTGACTAAGCTTTGTAAAGTGCGGGTGGAGATGCGGCAAGTAGGTACTAGGGATGTGGCTAAGCTGATAGGCGGCTTCGGCCAGTGTGGCCGTCCGCTGTGCTGTGCGAGCTTTATCAGTAAGTTTGACCCCGTCTCCATTAAAATGGTCAAGGAACAGGGCTTGCCGCTTAATCCGACGAAGCTTTCCGGTGTTTGCGGGCGCCTGATGTGTTGCTTGGGCTACGAAAATGAGCAATACCGTGCCATCAAGGCAAAGTTACCCAGGAAAGGTCAGCGGGTGTCCACCGCTATGGGGGAGGCAACGGTGGTGGGCAGCAACGTACTCAAGGAAACGGTGATGGTGGAGTTGGAAAGCCAGGTAACCATGGAACTGCCGCTCAGTGAAGTCGCTTGTTGATATCAGATAAATTAACTCAAAGAGATGGGTTATCAAATAAATGACTAAAAGAGGATGAGATCAGGAGGCAATCTTTAGGTAGGCTACTTTAAAGGCGAACTAGGTTAAGTTTACCGGGGCAGATACTTCTGCCATTCGTGCTTGGTCGGCTGGTACTGGTAGGGAAGGTAGAAAGCTCTTTCTCTGGGATATGAAGGAGGACGGATCAAGTCCATCCTAGCTTCCTTCGTGGTTCGGCCGGCTTTGCGACGGTTACACGGTACGCAGGCGCTGACCACGTTTTTCCAAGTGTGTTGGCCGCCGCGGTAGCGGGGGATAATGTGGTCTAAAGTCAGTTGCCTCGTTGCCTTACTACAGTACTGGCAGGTGTAATGGTCACGGTTGAAGACCTCGAAGCGGGTCAGTTTCCTTTCTCGGTAGGGACGTCTAATGAGGTAGGCTAGTCGGATTACCGAAGGTAAAGGAAGAGTTTCCCGGATCGTGTGGATAAAGCCAACGCCGTTCTCCAGCATTTCCGCTTTGCCTTGGTATAGGAGTACCACGGCGCGCCGGGCTTGGCAGATAGTGAGCGGTTCATAACTCTGGTTCAGCACTAGGACGGGAAGATTTATCATCTCTAATCTTTTCTCTAATCTAGGATTACTCTATTTTACTGAAAAATTCCCGACGGTGTAAACCCGTCTCCAAATAGTATCTACCTTCCATAGAGGAATCGGCTTGGCCGGAGCTGGTGCCATACCTCATCACAGACGGACAGCTCTTCCTCGGATAATTTTGTTTCGGTGGCATCGAGGTTGTCCTCCAGTTGTTTCAGTGAGGAAACACCGCTGATAACCGAGGTAACAATCTCGTTGCTCATTATCCAGGCTAGGGCAAAGTGAGTCAGGCTCCGTCCGTGCTTCTTGGCGGTTTCCTTGAGACGGGCTATCACTTCAAAGTTCGTGTTTGTCCAGTAGCGTTCGCTATACATCTTCCCTAGACGTTCCATGGTAAACCGGCTATCAGTCGGTGGTGGTTTAGCCGGGTCATGTTTGCCAGTCAGCAGACCGCCGGCTAGAGGATTATAGACGGTTACTCCCACCCCTTCACTGGCGCAGCAGGGCAGTAGTTCGTATTCAATGTCACGGGTAATCAGGTTGTAAGGCGATTGAATACAGTCGAACCGCGCTAGGAAAAGCTGGTCGCTGGTCCATAGGGCTTTGGTTAGTTGCCAGGCACGAAAGTTGGAGCAGGCGAGGTAACGCACTTTACCTTGGCGTACTAGGTCGTTGAGGGCGCGTAGGGTCTCGTTAATGGGCGTGCTATAGTCCGGCATGTGGATGTAATAGAGGTCAATGTAGTCTGTTCCCAGTCGGCGCAGGCTGTCCTCTACCCCTTGTATGATGTGCTGGCGTGACGACCCGGCATCGTTGATGCCGGGTCCTGACTGCCAAGCGCCTACTTTGGTGGCCAGCACTGCCGCGTGCCGTACATCTTTCAGCGCCTTGCCGATGATTTCTTCGGACTTTCCATTGACGTATCCGTCCGCGGTGTCAATAAAGTTGACGCCGGCCTCAAGCGCGCTCTTGATTATCTTTATGGCGTCGGCCTCGTTCACCTGCTGGCCAAAGGTCATCGTGCCCAGGCAAATCTCGGAAACCATCAGACCAGTGCGACCCATTTTACGGTATTGTATCTTACGCTCCTTGTCAGGCTATTCTGTACCCGGAATGGCCAGGTATACTATCAGCGCGGTCCTTGTTTGTTCGTCCTGGTAATAGCGGGTAAGGTGCTCATCTCTTTTTTGACAGTACTTCCGGATGAACGCAGTTGGGGGGGGTATTTTCCCTCTTCACAAATTTATTCTTTTACTCGGCAGACAAACACTCTCATGGCACATTCGGCGGCATTACCGATTAATTTCTCCGCTTCGGCCATGGACTGGTTGAGAGTGATGGGGCCCGGGGCAATACTGACTACGGCATCTATCCCCTGCTCATAGATTATCCGGCAGTCGTCGGTGACCTCTCCGGCGAGGGCAATCACCGGAAGGCCGAACTCCTTGGCTTTCAAGGCGACCCCGGTGGGTACTTTGCCCATAGCTGACTGGCAGTCAATCCGGCCCTCAGCGGTGAAAACGAGGTCAGCCCCTTCTAGGTCGGCCATTAAATCGGTGGCTTTAATGACCACGTCTATGCCGGGTATCGGCCGGGCCTTAAGGAAAACCATAAGTCCCAGACCTAGGCCACCGGCGGCCCCGGCCCCGGGGGCATCTCGAAGGTCAATGCCGAGGTCTCTCTGGATAATATCAGCGTAGTGGGATAGCGCAGCATCAAGCTGCCGTACTTGTGTCTCGGTGGCCCCTTTCTGCGGTCCGTAGATGGCGGAAGCCCCGTTGGGACCGCAAAGGGGGTTATTGACATCGGAGGCTAGGGTAACCTTAAAATCGGTAAGTCGAGAGTCCATCTGGGAAATATCTATACGCTCCAACTGGGCCAGTGCCGTTCCGCCAGAAGGGAGTTCTTTGCCTTTGGCATCTAGTAACCGGGCGCCTAATGCCTGAGCCATGCCGGCGCCGCCGTCATTAGTGGCGCTTCCCCCGATACCGGTAATGAGCTTTCGGCAGCCGTTGTCCAGCGCCGCCACGACTAACTCCCCGGTCCCGTGAGTGGTGGTGACCAACGGGTCGCGTTTCTCGGGTGGGACTAGAGGTAGTCCGGAGGCGGCAGCCATCTCGATAACCGCGGTGACCTTATCGCTTAGAATGCCCCATTGGGCGGTAACAGGCTTTCCCAGTGGGCCGGTTACTTCGGTGGCTATCATTTTACCCCCGGTGGCGTCCACGAGGGCCTGTACCGTGCCCTCGCCGCCGTCGGCCATTGGCTTGATGGTGGTCTGGGTGTCGGGAACGACGCGTTTAATCCCTTCCTCGATGGCTCGGGCTACTTGGAGGGCGGTGAGGTTTCCTTTGAAGCCCTGAGGAGCGATGACAATCTTCACGGTATCATTCCTTTTCTGCTTGGTTCGAGCTTTCCGGGAAAAATCTACTCTTGGTCATTAAACTTCAGAAATTATCTGGAGAATATTTTATTATATTAGGTCATCCGGTAAGCCTGGTCAAGTATCTCGACAATCTCAAGGGTGTTCACTGGGATTTTATGCTGCTTGGCTCCGGAGGCGAGCTGCATGACACAGGCCGGGCAGCTTGATGCCAGTATGTCGGCGCCGGTCTGGCTGACGTTACCCATTTTCCGGGCTAATACCTTCATCGACAGGTCGTATTTCTTGAAAGCATAGGTGCCGGCGGCGCCGCAGCACATGTTGGCTTCCCCCATCTCGATGAACTCTACTCCCGAGATGCTCTTCAGTATGGTGCGAGGCGGCTCGGTTATTTTCTGGAAATGGGCTAGGTGACAAGGGTCATGATAGGTAACCTTTTTCCTGACTTCACCCATCTCAGTGACCAGCCCGATATCCACTAGGAACTCGCTCAGGTCCCTTATCTTATCGCTGAATTCCTTGGCTTTAGCCGACCATTCCGGTTCATCGGCTAGGAGTTTGGTATAGTCCTTCAGGAAAGAGCTGCAGCTGGCGCAAGGGGTGACGATGGCGTCTACTTCCAGTTGGCGGGCGATGTTAATATTACGGCGGGCTAGGTCTCGGGCCGATGATGTATCACCGTATCCGGCGGCGGGTAGTCCGCAGCAGGCGAATTCCGGGACAGTAACTTCGGCTTGGTGTTTTTGCAGGACGCGTATCGTGGCGGCGGCTTTCTCTGGGGCTAGGTTAGGGGCGTAGCAGCCAGTAAAGTAAGCCACTTTGTATTTGGGATTTTCTATTTTTCGGGGCAGGCGAGCGATGGCTGTTACCCCGCCGGCGGCGGGTGTCCGGGGTACCATGGCTTCAGCGTGGCCGGCATCCCCGATTAGTCTGGTCAAGCCGGTCTTTCGGGCCACAGCGCGCAGGCCGGTGATATCGGCTAATCGTAAAAGAAGGGAAGCCTGGTGTAATAAGGACGGCCGGGTCAGTAGCTTCCGGAAGACCAGCCGTGGCACCCAGGAGTCTCCCCGCTGCTTGAGTATCTCCTGCCGGGCGTAGAAGATAATATCCCCGGTGAGTAGTCCCGCCGGGCAGTGTGGTACGCAGTTATTACAGGTTAGGCAGTTACCTACGGGGTCTTCTATCTCGTCAAGCTCCAGTCGGTGTTCGAGCAGGGCGCTGCGCACCATCTCGATGCGTCCCCGGGCAGTTTCCCACTCCACGCCGGTGACCTTGTAAATCGGGCAGCCGGCCAAGCAAAACCCGCATTTATTGCATTTCCGCAGGGCTTCCGCTATTTCCTTGGCTATCGGCATGATCAGTCCGCATCTCCCATTAATTTTCCCGGGTTAAGGATATTGTTGGGGTCAAACTCTGTTTTCAGTCGTTTCATCAGGGTGTGGTCGCTCCGCTGGGGTAGAGCGCCGGCGCTTTTACGGACCGGGAAGGGGGCGGACTCAACGATGAAGAATCCGCCTAGGTCGGCGGCGGCCTTTTTCAAATCATTGATAATATTGACGGCGTGGTCATCTCCGGCGACCACGTAGGGATAGAGAATACCGTTGTAGCAGTGCCCCCGGATACCCGCGGCCACCTGGTATTTCTGGCCGATTTCTTTTATCGCCTTAAACATATCCGTCTGCCGGATGAGGGGTACGGAAGCCTTTCCTTGAAAGGTTGACGGGGCGGCGCTCAGTATCGCCTGGTGTGCTCCGCGGTAGGTGTTCCAGGCACAGGTGGCGGCTTCGTCTTCCAAGGTAGTAGGGTGGCGTACCTGATTCTCCTCGGCTAGGGCGCTAATTTCTTTTAAATGCCATTCGACTTCTTCCCGGTTTCCGCTGATGTCAATGAGCAACTGCACCTCATCTTCGGCTAGGGGCGAATCACTAATCGGTGCCGAGTTGCGCCCGGCGATCCCGTCTATCAGCTCGACAGCGCCGGGGGTTAAAGGTGAACTCAATAGCCGATGGACGAGCCGAAAAGCGTCTTCAATACCGGCGAAGGTCAGGCAGAGGCTCCGGCTGACCTTAGGTAAGGGAAATAGCCGGAGCACGGTTTCGGTGATGATGCCCAAGGTACCCCAGGAGCCAATGAGCAGCTTGCACAGGTCAATTCCGGCGACGTTCTTCATGGTCCTGCCGCCGGTATGGATGACGTCGCCGGTGGGAGTGACGGCGGTTATGCCCAGCACGATGTCACGGGCGGTCCCGTAGGCAGCCCGCCATGGTCCACTGGCATTGGTGGCCAGCTCTCCGCCGATGGTTGATGTCTCTAGGTAAAGCGGGTCAAAAGGAAAAAAGAGGTTATGCTTACCCATCTGTTTTTGTAGCGCCGCGTTGCTGAGGCCGGCACCTATTTCGACCGAGAAATTACTGGTGTTGAGTTCGATAATCTGGTTTATCGGTTTCAGGCAGAGAACTATGTCCGCCGCCGAAAGGCAGGGGCCGACCGTCTGTTTTGAACCGCTGCCCCAAGGGATAATGCTGGCTCCTGACTCGTTACCGGCTCTAACAACCCGTGACACCTGTTCGGTGGTGGTGGCGAAGACCACGGCGGTGGGTACTAGCCCGTCCACCTCATAGGTTTTCGTCATCTGGCGGTCTGTCGATACGTTCCCAAGACCGGATATTTCGGTAAGTCGCTGGGCGAGGTCGGTTCGTGCCGAAGAAGAAGATAGGCCTATCATACGGGTATCTCTTTTCTTTCGTGGTGGGAATTATCTTCTTCCGCGGGAAGTAGTTTTCCGGGGTTTAAGATACTATCGGGGTCAAAGATTGACTTCACATGGTGCATGGCGGCTAGGTCAGCTGGGTGGAACATGGTCTTCATGGAACCTAGCTTTTCCAGACCGATGCCGTGTTCTCCGGTGAGGGTGCCGCCCATATCAAGGCAGGTCTTGAGGATTACTTTGCCGGCTTCATGGGCAGCCTTCTTTTCTTGCTCGTTGTTAACATCGAACAGAATCAGCGGGTGGAGGTTACCGTCTCCAGCGTGGGCGACATTGGCGATGGTTACTTTATATTGCTCGGCAATCTTACCTATCTGGCGTAGTGTGGGCACCATTTTATTCCGAGGTACGGTACCGTCCATGACTACGTACTGCGGGCAGAGTCGGGCGACGGCGCCGAAAAATCCGCGACGGCCCTGCCACAGGATAGTCTTCTCGGCCGTCGTTTTGGCTAAGCGCAGCTCGCGCATCTTATTTTTCCGACATATCTCCGAGATATCTTTGGCTTGTCGGTTCAGGCTATCGCCCAGTCCCTCAAGCTCAATAAGGAGCACACCTTCGGCATCCGTGGGGTAGCCGGCGCTGATGCTCTGTTCGATAACCCAGCACGACGTCTTATCCATTAATTCCAGGGCTCCGGGAACAATGCCGGAGCTGATGATATCGGAAACGGCCTGGCTGGCGCCATCTAAGGTCTCAAAGACCGCCAGCAGTATCCAGGAAGTTTTCGGCAGTGGTACGATATTCAATACTAACTTGGTGGCGATACCCAGAATCCCCTCGGCACCGATGAGCAGCGCTCTTAAATCATAGCCGGGGATATCCTCAACATTCCCGCCTAGCTCGACTATTTCGCCATCGGCCAGGACAACCTCTATTCCGCAGACATACTTGGAAGTTACGCCGTATTTTAGGCAGTGGGGACCGCCGGCGTTCTCACCGACGTTTCCTCCTAAGGTGGAACTCTTCTGGCTGGCAGGGTCAGGGGGAAAGACAAAACCTAGGGGTGCCAGCGCGTTTTGCAGGTCCAGGTTGACCAATCCCGGTTCCACGATGGCTCTGCGGTTGGCGGTGTCTATCTCTAGAATCCGGTTCATCCGGCTTAGCTCGAGGACGACACCCCCGCAGGTGGGTACGGTGCCGCCGGACAGGTTGGTGCCGGCGCCACGGGGTACGACCGGTATCTTTTCTCGGTGAATGGCTTTCATCACCGCTGATACCTGGGCGGTGTTGTGGGGAAAGACAATGACCTCCGGTATCCCTCGTTCCGGAGTAGAGTCATAAGAATAGGCCAGTAGGTCTTTCCTGGCTGACAGGACGTTTTCACGTCCGAGTATTTTAGCTAGTTCTTTAATAAAACTCTCTGTTACCAAGTCCGGCCTTCTCTCCTCTACGTGCTAATCAGCTCGTCAGAGATGGTGATGGATGTTGGGAGGGTCATCGGGGATATCTCAGCCACGGCGGCTTACAGTCTGGCCCAAGCCTCTAGGAGAGTACGCTGGGCACCAGCGACGACCGCTTCCGAGCTCTGCCCTTCTAGAGGCTTGACCTCGAAGGCAACCACGTTCTGTTTGCCGGCACCAATGTAGCCGATATTCATTAAGGCCTTCAGGAACAGCGTTACTTCGTTCACTTCGTTTTCGCTGCCAGTAGTGCCGAATGGCGGATGTTTGTCCCCGTAGGCTGGGTGACTCTTGTTTTTCAGTATGCAACTGCCGATGTGGACATGGGCCAGATAGTCTTTGGCGGTCTGGAGGGCATGCTCGGCTCTCTCTTTCAAAAGTGGTAGGTGACTCAGGTCGACTATCAGGCCAAAATTAGGGTACTGCCGCCGTACTACCTGGGCGATCTGCACTGCATCTTCGGTCGGGCCGATGAGGCATTTCTTGTCGATATCTCGGTCAAAGATTTCTAGGGCGATATCAATATCGCCTTTATTTTTAGCGTGGGCGCATATCTGAATCAGGGAATCGGCTAGAAGCTCTCTACCTTGCTCGCACTTCTCCGGGGATGGTGCCGGTCCGCTGAGGGTGGCAAACTTTTTGGCACCTAGAGAGTAGGCCTCGTCCACGCCCGATTTCATCTTGGTGATGGCCGCTTCCCGCTGTTGCGGTATCGGGCTGTTAATGTCGAGTTTTTCGGCCAGAATGGTTACCTGACCGACGTAGCCGACTTCCAGTCGGCTGGTCGCCAAGAGTTTGGATACTTCATCTCTGGAATCCTCGGGTACCGACTTAATCTCGATGCCGCCGAAAAACTCATCTTCCACAATCACCTTTAAGGTTTCAATAAGGACACCTTCCGGGAAAGCCATCGGGTGGACGATACCTACTTTCATATAGGAATGTAAAGAATCTTTCATCATGGTTCCTTTCCGAATACCATCATTTCTACCCCTTCACTAGTTCCAAATATAGCACATAGTCCCTGACACGTCAAGGTAAAAGGTATTTGCTCGAAGGGTGCCGCGTTAGCTCTCCAATAAGGGAAGAACCAGTGGTCCTTCCGGGATTACGGCAATTTCCGTGTCCTGTCCCAGGACTTGAAAGGCTTTCTCCAGACCTTCTTCTACGGTGCGGACCGGTGTTATCATCATGTCTTTGACCGTGCTGTCGGCCAACTCGGACACCAAGTAGATAGCATTCTTCATTTGAGTACGGGCCAAGACTTGGTTTTCCCACTGCACGCCAATGGGTTCTTTCTGTTTGATTAGCTGCTGGACTTCTTCTGGAGAGCTGGCCGAGGCGTGTAGTTTCAGGAATGCTTTCGGGCCAATACCGGCGCTACAGGCTGAGGCAACGATAATAATACCTCCTTCACGAGTTATCTGCGCCGCGGTGTCTATACCTTTGCAGGTCTGGTATAGGTCTAGGTCCAGCGGCGCGCCGCTGTTGGAGGTGATGGTAATATCTACCTTATGAGGCACCTTGACCCCGGCAATCTCTCTCTCTATCTGGCAGCCTCTCTCGTGAGCCTTGACAGGGTCGCCGGCGACGACATGCGTAATTTCTCTTTTCTTATTCAGTAGTACGTTAACGATAAAGTTGAGCCTGGCCATTTTGGCCTGCTCTATCATATCCTCGTGTACCGGGTTTCCCCAGAGGATCCCGGCGCGGACATTGGGATGCTCTATCATTTGATATCCGTGGTTTTTATAAGCCGATCTTACGCTGAAGACGCCGGGAGCGATGCTTTTCCGCCCGCCGGAAAAACCGGCGAAGAAGTGCGGTTCAATAAAACCAGTGCTGAGGCGGAAATCCGCCGCCATGACCTGGGTATTTATGTCCACGGGGGTTCCCCGGGAGGTGGTGCCGATGTTGACCGTCCGGTTGACATCGTGGTTGATGACATTATAGTTGGCCACGATATCTTCACCTAGTTTCTTAATCAGATCAGGTTTATCTAGGGGTGGGTGTAGCCCGAGGGCGACGATAATCGTGATGTTCTTACGCGGTATTTTTGTTTCCAGCTCGTCTAGTATCGGAGGGAGCAGCCTATCGTCGGGACATGGCCGGGTGTTATCGGTGACTAGGACCACGACTTTATCATTTTCATGGACACAGTCAAGTAGAGCGGGGCTCTCTATCGGGGCTTTTAGGCTGGCGGTTATGGCTAACTTTTCGTCCGAGAGACCCGTGACATCCGGTACTTCTATAGTGCCGGTCAGGTTGTCGGTCGGTATCCGAGCCTTTAAGCGGGAGCTGCCGTAGAGCAATTCAATGATAGTGTCCATCAGTTTTACTATCACCATCTCGGCCGGTGGCTATCAGCGTAAATCGGGCAGATGGAGAATGCACGCCTATCTATCTGTGTCGCCGGAATTAGAAAAACGAGGGAATTCATGGCTACCCCCGCTTTCTTTATTATTAATACGCCGCTGTAACCGCCATCCGCGGCTATTCGGCGGCGGCCGCGGCTAACAATTCGGCGGCGCGGGTGGTGTTGAAAATCCCGCAAACGCAAGGCTTGGCCAGTTTTTCCGACGCCTTCTGAGGAGAAGTTTTGCCTTTCCTGATATCCTCAATCATCTTTTTCACCAAGCCGGAAGATGTTAAGCCATGGCCACACATGGTGGTGATCTCCAGGATCTCTCGGCTGGGTAGGCGCGAGGTCTTTCCCCAGATGCCTAAGGATTGTGACACCGTGTGGATTTCTAGGCCGACCTTCTGGCAGCATTTCTTAGTTTCGTCGATGAGACCGCTGACCACCACGGATAGACCCAAATCAGCCTCTCGTAGGTCATGGAGGACTGCTTCCACCTTTTTTACGTCGTTAAAAACGCACTGTACCAGTGTTGTGTTGGTGATATTACGGATAATGTCATCGGCATCGTGGACGAAGACGTTACCTTGTTTCATATCGCCAAAGTTGACCGGGTCGTGGNGCCGGCAGATTTCCAGGAATTTACCCATCTTGTCGGCGGCGCCCTCCTCGTTCATACCGTGGGCGGCCATGCAGATTAAAGGGTAGTCACGGCTCAGGTTTTCCTTGGTTCCCAGGCGGTGAAGACTGTGCGTCATGATGATACCTCCTCAAACTAGAAAAGCGGCCGCCCTAGGCCTACGTTGTTTTTACTATCAGGGTAGGGAGTAATGCCCAGTTCCTGCCATATTCGGTCGGTGGGTAACGAGCCGTCCGGCGCTACCTTGACACAGGCAGTGACGCTGAAAACGGTGTCTATTTGTTGGGCCACTGTCTGTATCTGCTTGACGACGTCCTGCAGCTTAGCTATGGGGAACGAGCACTCGACAATTGCTGACAGTGATTTCTCGTTCAGGATGTCATCTCTGAGTTTGCCCGTTTTTTTATCGGTTATCCAGAAGGTTACCGGATTCTGGGGCTCAAATTCTACCTCCGTGCCGGCCAAGGCCTGGGTCATCTTCTGTACGTCGTGGAAGCTGGTCCCGGTACCCGGGCGTCCCATTTCCAGGGATAGGCCGATCATGCCATGTTTTATTCGGCCGGTAACTTCATTGGTCTTTACCTCTTCCGTGCCCCGTCCCGGAATGCGCGTGTCCGGGCTTTCGATTAACGGGTTGGACAGGACGGCCCGTACCGTGCGGGGCCAGGTAATGGGGACATCTTGGATGGCGTCCGTGGAGCAGACGCCGGAGCGAAAGCAGACGCCGCACTCAACACACTCTTTGTCGTCAATTACGGCAACGCCTTCTTTGATCTGGATGGCCTGGACCGGGCAGTAAGGGATACATGCTTCACAGGCAGTGCATGTTTCTAGATCTATTTTCAATGAAGTCTTCCTCCTTTGTTTAATGGCTGGCTCGGTTTTATTTCGCCGCCATGGCCGTCAGTTCCTCCGTCCCGCACCCCGGGGCAACGCCCGTGGTCTTGTGCTCGGTCCTCGGGTTGGAGAAGACGGTACGTAAGGAGCGAAGGCCAGAGTGCCGGCCCGAAGGCGATGCAGTCCACCGGACAGCTCTCGGACTTCAAGCAGACGGCGCAGTCCACGCATTCGTCTTGGCCAATGACGGCCGCATCACCTTTCATACTGATGGCATCCACCGGGCAGTAGGGCACGCACGCCTCACAGGCAATACATTCGCCTGTGGTAATCTTCATAAAGTATCGGTCTCCTCTTTTTAGTTATTTGGCGAAATCCTCAAGGGCTAGTTCCTTGATGGTCTCCGGCAGTGGCCTTCCCGTTTTCCGGTCCCAGCCCATCAACTGGTAGTAATTGTCCAGCATTTTCTCCCAGTGAGGGGTAATCGGCTTGTCCTTGTTCGGGCCGTCCACCGATTGGGAGCAGTATCTGGCGGATGGGGTTTCTTTATCCGGTGTCAGTCCTACTTTGAGGTTGTAGAGCCGCATCATATTGACCACACGTCTCCCGACTTTCATAACCTCTTCCAAGCTCATATTCCAGCCGGTGGCGGCGTTGATAGCCTCGGTCTGGGTTTCGGTGTCATTGAAGCCGGTAAACCAGCACTGTACTAGGCAGTCGGAAATCGTCATTGAGCCCATGGAATTGGCCTCGGCCTGTACCACGTGGTCTGGGTCGAAGATATCCATGGGATTGGGTATCTTCCATAGGTCTTTGTTCACCACCAGCATTTGTGTTGCTAACGTACCGGTATCGGAGACAATGGTGTCCACCATCTCCACCCAGCGCCCACGATGGTCATGTCCCCGAGGGCTGTTCCTTTTGCCGGTGAAGATGGCCCAGTTAACCGACTCGCCGCCCAGTTTCTCGGCGGCGTGCTTGACGCCTTCGGCTAGGGTAGCACCGTAGCCGCGGCGGTGGGCAATGTTTTTCAGCAGGGCTAGGGTCGCTGCCACGTTTCCCCAAGTCATCTCCAGACCGTCTAGATCCTCTTTTTTTAGGGCGCCTTTTTGGTAGCATTCCATTACCCAGCCCACGACCCAGCCGGCTTCATTGGTGTCCATACCGAGTTTGTCTACTTCGTTGCTGAGCATAACGGCGGCTCCCGGGTCTTTCTGGAAAATTTGCGGGCCCCACGAAGCCCATTGCTCGTACTCGGGTTCCTTACCAAAGTACCCGGTACACGGACCCTCGGTCACTTTCATCAGTTCATAATGGTGGGAAGAGCAGGCGTAGCAGGGGTAGTTCTTGCTTTCAAAGAGGGGGCGGACACGGGCTCCGTCAAACAAGTCTTTTTCCGGGAAAAGGTCAGTCTGGTAGTTTTTGACCGGTAGCCAGCCGCCGGCTTCAGCGGTGGGTAACACGCGACTGGTGCCCCAGTTGTAAACACTGCCTCCTCCGAAGGTCTTGGCCGTCTCTGTCGTTTTCCTGGCGAGTTCGCCCAGCTTCTCCGGGTCAGTGAGCGTCAGTTTATTGGCGACCCGGGCGACTGCAAAAGCCTTGAGCTTTTTCGATCCCATGACCGCGCCGGTGCCATTGTGGGCGGCGGCATGTCCCCGGTCACCGAAGACACCGGAGAACCTTACCAGGTTCTCTCCGGCCGGGCCGATACTGAAGACGCTCATCGTCCGTTCTTTGTAGCCCAGCTCTTTCTTGATAGCGTCCTCGGTCTCCCAGGTATCTTTCCCCAGTAATTGGCTGGCATCCCTGAGTTCCACGCCGTTCTTATGTAGGTACAGGTACTTCCAGATGAGGGACGATCCCTGGACTAAGATGCCATCGTAGCAACACCACTTTAGGTAGGCGCCGAAGTTACCGTTGGCTTGGGTGGAAGTGGCACCATTGGTCATGGCACCTTTGGTGACGAAGGAAATAGAGGCGCTCCCCGGAATACGGGTGCCACCTAGGGGGCCGGAGCCCAGGTAAAAAATGTTCTTGGGGTCAGACCAATCTGTTCTAGGGTCTACCTCTTCGGCGAGGTATTTCATGCCGAGGCCAGTGCCACCCAAGTACTTGCGGAGGGTGGCTTCATCCAGCGCTTCGTCCCATGTTTTTCCTTGAGTTAGGTCAACTCTTAGTATTTTACCTGTTGAACCGTGCATAATTTATGTTTTTTATCCTCCGTAGAAGCCGGGGGAAAGTTTTATATTGTCGCCTTCTTTCAGTTTCGTATTCAGTTCGGCCGGGGCAGACAGGAAGCGGTCGTTCAGGATAACGGCGCAGTAATCAAAAAAATTCTGCTTCTGATCAGCGAAAGCCTTCCGGCCAAATTCTGGATATTTGTCCGCTAGGAGATACGCCAGATCCATGATTGATGTCCCCGGGCTGATGGCTTCCTCGAAAATCAACTTATCCCAGCTTTTATGGCCAAAATCATCTTTTAGCCACGACATAACTTCAACGGTGGCCTTCATTGGCTCACCCTCGTGAAAGCATCGTGAGGTAGTCCTGGAAACCGAGTCTTTTGGGGTTGTCATCCTATCACTAGATATAGTAGCTTCTTTCTAATATTTTGTCAATCTTCTAGGTCTGGGATGGACTGGGCTATTCTCGCGCGGCCTGTAAGTATTCCCGGCCGGACTTTACGAGCATCGGGACGATATTATAGGTAATAAATCTGAAGCCGCGCTCTTGGCATTTCTTTAAGGTTTCAATATCGTAAGCCACGGTACCGGACGCTTTACCGGCGGCGTGTATCTTCTTTACCAGCTTCTCTATCATGGTCTGCACTTCCGGGTGCTTGGTCTGGCCCGGGTAACCCATGGCGACGGAGAGGTCATTGGGTCCGATGAAGATAACGTCTATGCTTGGGACGGTGAGTATCTCATCCAGTTTTTCCACTGCCTCCAAGGTCTCTATCTGGGTCAGTATCAAGGTCTCACGGTTGGCTTCCTGCACGTAGTCGCCTAGGGGTCCGGTGAGTCCCCAGTAGTTCGCTCTCACCCCGGCCAGCCCTCTTCGGCCTTCAGGGTGGTACTTGACCGATCGCACTACGTTCTCGGCATCTTCCATGGTTCTGAGCATTGGCATAAGTACGCCCAGCGCGCCGATGTCAAAATGACGGAGGATGTTCTGCTGGATATTCATGGCGATGCGGATAATGGGGGTGACATTGACATTATCGGCGGCTCGGATCATATTTTCGCAGGTCTCTAGGTCCATCGGGCCGTGCTCGGTGTCAAGGAGGACGAAATCAAAGCCGATAAGTCCCATAATCTCGACGATAGACGGGCACCCCACATTAACAAAAACGCCGTAAGCGGTCTCTCCGGCATCAATTTTTCTCTTGGTTAGATTCTTTCTCATACTTCTTCTGGGTAAAAACAACCAATTATATCATAGCACAGACGGTGTTTTCCTGCCAAAAACGGGCTCGCTTGTTTCCGAGGAAATGGCGGCCGGTCTCAATTGTGTATTATCGGCTTGCCCGTAGGGAACCATCGGTGTATAATCTGGGTTAGCTTTTGAAAGGAGGGGATCAGACAGCATGAAAGCAGTGATGAAAAAAGAAAGGGCTCCCGGAGCCGAACTGGTGGAGGTTGATATCCCGGAACCGGGCCCAAAAGATGTTTTGCTTAAGGTAAAGGTGGCGGCGATATGTGGTACGGACATCCATATCAATGATTGGACGCCCTTTGCTCGGGCTAGAATTACGCCGCCGATGATTTTCGGCCACGAGACCTGCGGCGAGGTGGTGAAGGTGGGAGATCAGGTGACTAACTTTGTCGCCGGTGACCTGGTGGCGGTGGAAACGCATATCCCAGACGAGACCTGTTTCATGTGCCGTACCGGGCTGCCGCATATCTGCGAAAAAATGGCTATTGTTGGTGTGCACACGGACGGAGTTTTTGCTGACTATGCCAAAATTCCGGCGGTCTGCTGTTGGGAATTACCTAAAGACACTAATCCTGACCTGGGCGCCCTCTTGGAGCCGTGGGGGGTGGCCGTGAACGGGATTCTTAAAGGAGAAGTCAACAACCGGACCGTGGCCGTTTTCGGTTGCGGGCCTATCGGCCTGATGGGACTCGGTTCTATTGCTGCTTGGGGGGCCAGTAAGATATTCGCCGTGGAGCCGGCGGCCGCGCGGCTGAATATGGTCCCTCGCTTTGCTCCTGATGCGGTCTTGATTAATCCGACTAAACAGGATGCCGCCAAGACTATCTTGGAGGCTACCGGTGGGAGAGGGGTGGATGTCTCCATAGATATTAGCGGTAATGCCAAGGCGATTCAGGCGGCCTTTCGGGCGGTGCGGCGAGGAGGTCGGGTCAGTCTGGTGGGTCTGCCCTCGGGGCCGGTGGAGCTGGACCTTACTGCAGAGATTATCTATAAGGAATCCGTGGTCTTCGGCAGCACTGGACGGATGATGTGGCAGACCTGGTATGAGATGCAGAACCTGATGGGCTCGGGGAAGTTTGACCTCATGCCAGTGATTACCCACCGCATGCCCCTGTCTGATTTTGATAAGGCGCTGGAGTTGGCTAAAAGCGGAGAAGCGGGTAAGATATTGCTCTATCCTTGACCTGGAGAGGAACAGTGACCAAGCAGATACTGGGTATCGTGGCCGATGACCTAACGGGGGCGATGGATAGCAGTGGCTACTTTGCCCGTCTGGGCTTAGGTACGGTAGTCATTCTGGATCCCGACTTTCCTTCTGCTGCCGATGTGGTAGTGGTTAATACTAATAGCCGGGCGGAAGATCCGGGTGTCGCTCGCGGAAGGGTGAAGAAAGCGGTCCGGAGTCTGGCGGGACGGGTCGTCTACAAAAAAATAGACTCCACGTTGAGGGGTAACATTGGTGTGGAGCTGGAAGCGGCCATGGTCGAGACGGACAGCGAGAAGGTTATCGTGGCTCCGGCTTTCCCGGCGGTGGGTCGGACTACGGTGGCAGGGGTACTGCTCGTGGATGGGATGGCGGTGGCGGAGACCCAGTTTGCCGACGACCCGATATCTCCGGTGAGAGAGTCGCATATTCCCACCCTGCTCGAAGAGATAACCGGAGATTGGGTAGGCAGCATTGGCGTGGCCGATATTATGGCCGGGCCGGAATCTCTCTATCGTCGCATCAACAGGATGTCGTCGGGCATCATAGTGTGCGATGTTACCAGGCAGTCTCACCTTACCGGTATCGTCCAGGCGGCGGCTCTGGCCAAAGGACACTGGCTACTCTGTGGCTCCGGAGGCTTGGCCCGAGAGCTGCATCTACTCATCGGAGCGCTGGAAGTCGGTAAGGTAAAGCCATCAAAACAACCGGCCGGGCCGGCACTGGTGGCTGTCGGTACCCGTAATCAGGTGGCGGCGAACCAGCTACGTAAAGCCGAGAAGGAATTCGGTCTGCCAGTCTTGAATCTGGAGGTTGAGTACCAGAGTCAGGAGGATATCGTCACCGGGAGGATTGATGGTATACTGGCCGAGGCTAGTCGACTTCTGGAAAAAGGGAAAGGGTTGGCTGTCTCTTCCACCTTTTCCCGGTATACGCCCGCTTTGAAGCAATCAATACCAATTCTTATGGGCGAGGTGGTGACCGGCCTGCTAGTCACTCGGAAGTTTGCCGGCCTGTTTCTTTCCGGAGGAGATATCGCCGTGGAGGTCTGTCGCCGTCTCTCCGTGGTCGCCATTTCCGTGCTGGGTGAGGTGGAGCCGGGTGTCCCGGCGGGTGAGATGATGGGTGGTCCTAGCGCAGGAATGCGGGTGGTGACCAAGGCAGGCGGCTTCGGTACGGAAGAGGCGCTGGTAAAGTCAATGGCATATTTGGAGAAAGGTTACCTGTCATGAATGAAGAGTATCGACCCCGACTGGCCATTACCATGGGTGATGCCGCCGGTTCCGGACCGGAAATCATCACCAAGACCCTAGCCGACCTCAAAGTAAGGGCGGTATCTCGTCCGGTGGTGGTTGGCGATGCGGCCACGATGCAGGCCGCCTTGGAGATTACCGGGGTTCCCGGCGAGGTAAGAGCTATTGAGAAACTGGCGGAAGCCTCGTTTCGAGAGGGTGTCATCGAGGTTATTGACCTGCACAATATTCAGCTTGACCGCCTGACTAGAGGCCGGGTTGACCCTATGGCCGGAAAGGCGGCCTATGAATATATTAAACTGGCTACGGAGATGGCCTTGGCCGGCGAAGTTGATGCTATCGTGACCTCGGCGATTAATAAAGAGGCGTTGAATAAAGCCGGTTATCACTACGATGGCCATACCCAACTGCTGGCAGAGCTCTGCGGAGCCTCCGAAGTGGCCATGATGCTGGCCTCCGGGAAACTACGGGTGAGCCACGTGACCACTCATGTCTCACTGCTCCGGGCGATTGAGCTAGTGCGTCCGGAGAGAATAATAACCGTAATCAGGCTGACCGATGAAGCCATAAAGCAGATGGGCGTGGCCGAACCGCGCCTGGCCGTGGCCGGTCTTAATCCTCATTCCGGGGAGGGGGGTCTTTTCGGGGATGAGGAGATAAAATACATCACGCCGGCCATTGAAGAAGCGCGTCGTCGAGGGTTTAACGTCATCGGGCCGCTGCCGCCTGATTCCGTATTCCTGCGTACTTCAGAGGGACAGTTCGATGCCGCCGTCGCCATGTATCATGACCAAGGGCATATCGCCTTGAAGATGCTGGGGGTTACCGAGGGTATCAATATCACCCTGGGTCTGCCGATTATCCGGACCTCGGTAGACCACGGGACCAACTTTGGCAAGGCAGGGAAGGGCACCGCTGACCCGACCAGCCTGATTTTATCGGTTAAACTGGGCAGTGTGATGGTCTGTAACCGCAGGCGCCTCTCTCGCTAGTGATGAGGAATTGGTAGGAATGTGTATCGTCTTGATAGGGTAGGCTGCCTTCGGCGAAGGAACTCTCCGGAGACTGGCCGAAAGCGATGAAGGAGTAGTCGGTGTTTACACCCAACTCGATGTCCCGGGAAAGGTAAATCCACTGAAGGAACTGGCGCTTCAGCTCGGCGTGCCCGTATTTCAGCCAGAAAAGATACGCGTCCCGGTAGTCTATGACTAGTATGCCGGGCAGATGGCGACGGAATCTCTGATGAAAGTGGCTACTCTGGCCCAGGAGGATTGGGTGGACGAGGTTGTCTTCGGGGCTCTGGTCAAGGAGACCTTGCATCTTGGGGCGAAGAAATACAATGACGAAAGAGAAATTTTAAAGCCACTTCTGCAGGCTCCGGATATGAAGTCGGTGGCTAAAAACGGCGACATCTTCCGGGTGACTATTGCTGATTATGTGCCCCTTAGAAAAGTGTCGGGTATGATTGCCCGACAGATTGGCCTGACCGCCATTGAAATTCTGCAGGAGACCCTGCTTTTCTACGGACTGAAGTCACCGCGCATCGCGGTGGTCGCCCTGAATTCCAACGCTGGAGAAGGTGGTCTGGTGGGACGGGAGGAGATAGACGAAATTACGCCCGCCACTCAGGAAGCTAGGACAATACGTGTTGTCTGATTGTCATGACCACTCCCAGCCGTGGCCCGGCCTACGGCAAAGCAAGGGAGGAGACCGCTGACCCCAATAATCTGTGGGCGGTCATAGAAACGGCAGCATTTCTGACTAGGCGTAAATAACCGTCGCGCGAAGGGTGGTATGCTAAATTCCAGTATAGACCTATTCCCTCTCGTTTGTTTTATCTCTGTACCGAGTGCTAAAATCAGCACGGATTAACTTGTTATGCGTAGAAATAGATATCGTGGTGGTCACACTGCACCGGTCGGAAGTGAGGTGCGCCTGCGTCACCTCACCGTGGATGAAGCGCTGTTAAAACTTGACCAAGACCTAGATGACGCTTTTGTGGCTGGTTTATACCATGTCAAGGTGATTCATGGTAAGGGCACCGGTACGCTGCGCCGGGTGGTCCGGGAGCGGCTGGCCGAGCACTCCTTGGTTAAGTCGTACCGGCCCGGAGGCTACGGTGAAGGGGGAGGCGGCGTGACTATCGTGGAGCTGGCCGAGAAATAACCATTTGCCCTGGCCGCCCATATCAACCTGTTGCCAGAGATTGAAAGAGACGGGGCTTTTCCGCTATAATACCTCTGTGATTCGTGGTGAGTGTAGCCCAGTGGTCTAAGGCGCCAGGTTGTGGCCCTGGAGATCGAGGGTTCAAATCCCTCCACTCACCCCATTTTATTTCCGGTTACTTCCGCTTTTTCTTCCGTCGCGTCGTTGTCTCCTTCTTCACTCGGGTGTAGGTCTCCCAGTCCACACCGATGGCAATAGGTATGGTGACGCCGCCGTCAACTTCGAGGTTGATGCCGTTAATCATCCGAGCTTTACTGGAGGCGAGGAAAACGGCGGCGTTGGCCACGTCTTCCGGCGTGGGCATGTCCTGTAACGGGTACCACTTCCTCATCTCTTCGAGACGCTTCGGCGTGGTGTTGCTCTTGAGCATTGGAGTAATGATGTTTCCCGGGGAAATACCATTGACCGTAATCTGGTAGTGGCCAAGCTCAAAGGAGAGCTGGCGGGTAAGTCCCCAGATACCGGCTTTGGAGGAAGTGTAGTGCACCCCGCCAAGCATGGTCATCCGGGCACCCGAGTAAGAGATAATGTTGATGATTCTACCACCACCCCGCTGTTTTAGGGACGGGATGACCGCTTGGCAGCAATTAAAGGCCCCGTCTAGGTTGATGGACAGGACTCTATCCCACTCCGCTTTCTCCATATCCTCAATCAAGAGAGCACTGGTAGCCCCGGTATTATTGACTAGAATATCAATGCCACCCCACTCTTTGACTATTCGGTCCACCATTGCTTTGACTTCGGCCTCCTCGGCGATACTGGCTGGAATCACCAGAGAACGGCGGCCCAGAGCGGTTATCTCGGCAGCATCAGCTTTATCTTTGTTTTCCTGGGACACAATTTGCTCCTTTCTTCATTGAGGTTAGTCTACTACCTCACCCGGAGCTCGTGCCACCTGTCTGGAGTGTATGGTTTTAGTGGCCCCTTTCGTGTCCCATTTTCCCTGACGATTCACATTAGTTAGCTTTCTTGGCACAGTAATCTCCTTCCCAAAGTATTAAATAACTGCGCTTGCTGATATTCCTGAGGATAAGGTTCTTAAAAATAGACAAGCTTGCTTAGTATCTAGGCCCTCAATCTGCATAATGAAGTTAATCAAATCGCCTTTCTGCTTGCAGGAGAAGCAGTAGAATACTTGTTTCAGTTGATTTACCTGCAAACTGGGATTATTGTCTTGGTGAAAAGGACCCCTGCCTATGTATTCCTTACCTGCCTTTCTAAGACGGGTATAGTGACTGATAACATCAACTATATCGTGTGCCTCTTTGATAACCTTAACTGAGACTTGGCCTTCTCTAACTTCTACCTTTGGCTCGCCAGCTTTCTGAATATCCAAGGAAAGCTCACAAGTCTTGCCAAATTCCTGCCAGTAAAACTCCTCTCCAGCCAAACCCAAGCATCGACAAACTCCACGTGACCTGCCCCCCCAAAAGGAGTCCAGTTACAATGTTAGTAAATTAGGACAAAAAGGGGGGATAAATGGTCAGGAAAACCTGCACTCCGGAGCGAATCATCAACAAGTTGAGGGAAGCTGAGATCCACATTAACCAGGGTATCTCTATCGCCGAAGCCAGCCGGAAGATCAGCATCACCGAGCAGACCTACTATCGCTGGCGTAGAGAGTACGGTGGCCTGCGGATAGAACAGGCCAGGAAGCTCAAGAACCTGGAGAAGGAGAATGCCCGGCTTAAGAAGCTGGTGGCTGACTTATCACTGGATAACGCTATCCTGAAAGAAGCAGCGGAGGGAAACTTCTAAGCCCGTTCAGGAAACGCAAAGTCATCATCAAAGTCCAGAAGAAGCTTGGTGTTTCACAAAGACGGGCATGTACAATACTTGGTCAGGTCAGAAAGACACAGCGACATATTCCGCGTACCACAAATGAGGAGGCGAGACTGGTAGTACGTATTATCGAGCTGGCAACACAGTATGGCAGATATGGGTATCGTAGGATTACAGCTATGTTAAGGCAAGGAGGATGGCAGGTAAATCATAAGAGGGTAGAAAGAATCTGGAGGCAAGAAGGCTTAAAGGTACCGAAGAAGCAGCCAAAGAGAAGGAGGCTGTGGCTTAATGATGGCTCCTGTATCAGATTAAGACCACAGTTTAGGGACCATGTCTGGAGTTATGATTTCGTGATAGCCAGGACAGCGGATGGCAGGGCTTTCAGGATACTGACTATGATAGACGAATATACACGGGAATGTTTGGCCATGCTGGTAAAGAGACATTTTATTTCACAGGATGTTATTGATCAGTTGTTTGAGCTGTTTATCTTCAGGGGTATACCGGAGCACATCAGATCGGATAATGGGCCTGAATTTACCGCTAAGGCGATACGTAGATGGTTGAGTCGCGTTGGTGTGAAGACGTTATTTATTGAACCAGGGAGTCCCTGGGAGAATGGGTATATCGAATCGTTCAATGGAAAGCTGAGGGACGAGTTACTAAACCGGGAGATATTTACCACATTGACAGAAGCGAAGGTATTGATTGAGCAGTGGCGGAGGGAGTACAATCAGGTACGTCCTCACAGTTCGTTAGGCTACCGGCCACCTGCTCCCGAAGCTACAGTGCTGGTAACGCTAACTTAAGAAGTGGTATCCTTTATGGGGGCAGGTCATCTTGATATGTTTTAGGACGTTCAGTAGCCCCTGAACTTGGGGGTGTATCGATATATCAATGTCAGGGTCG
>NZCW01000001.1 GCA_002688435.1 Dehalococcoidales bacterium | reverse complement strand
AAGTAACGAACACTTTAGAGGCCACTACCCTGCTCCCTGGCGATTCTATTATAGTTCTTTCTTTCTGCTAATGTCCTGCTTTTTGCCTCCTTCCTTTTCTGGATTATTTCGAGATGTCTACCGGTGTATACATCATAGGGCGTGACATCACCGAGCCCTTCGTGATAGCGCTGGTAGTTATAGTGCTCGATGAATACCCTGATGGCTTTCTCCAATTCACCGGGCATCTCGTAGGGATTAAGGCTTAACTCTCCTTTGATGTGTATGTAGTCAGCGAAAGTGGGACTAAGTGGGCCTTTTGAAGTAACGAACACTTTAGAGGCCACTACCCTGCTCCCTGGCGATTCTATTATAGTTCTTTCTTTCTGCTAATGTCCTGCTTTTCAATGTATAGGTAGAGTAAGCTATAAAAAAACAATTTAATAAGAATTTCTTTAATACCACTCGGTTACCATCGTCTTCAGCATTTTTTACTCTCCGGTAACCGTGAAGTCCATGTTCACCTCCCGAGAGAACCTTGTTTAACTCGCTTTTCTGTTAGCTCTGTCACTACTCTGCAACCGGGACAGGTCTCTGCCCAAACGAGCGGTAATTTCCCGAGCGGCTGATTGGGGATTGGTCTTTCCTTGTGCCAGAGTAGCCACCAGTTTTTTTAAATAGTCGCCCTGATCAATCTCGTGAATAAAGTCTTTCAGATAACCTTCTACCGTCTCCATCAGTTCCAGTTTAATTCTTTCTCTTTGACGCTGTTCCAGCCCATCGCTATTAACGAGGAACTCGCGGTGCCTGAGGATTTCGACGGCAAGTTCCTCAGTGCCTTTACCGTAGATGGCTTCGGTCAGGACTATGTCCGGCGGCCACTCGCCGGGAAGTTGGGGTTTCATTGACAGCATCAATTCCAGGTGTGCCCGCAGCAAATCAGCGCCGCCTTTATCGACCTTGTTGATGACGAAGACGTCAGCCGTCTCCAGGATGCCGGCCTTCATCATTTGGATTTCATCGCCGGCAATCGGCGTCAGTACTAACACGGTGGTATCCGCCGCACGGGTAATGTCAATTTCTATCTGCCCGGAACCCACCGTCTCTACCAGGATAATCTCTTTACCCATGCCGTCCATGACATGGACGGCACCGAGAGCGGCTTTAGCCAGTCCCCCCACCCAGCCCCGCGTCGCCAGGCTCCGGATAAACACGTCCTTATCGGCGCTGTGCGTCTGCATCCTGACTCTATCCCCCAGTATCGCCCCGCCGGTGAAGGCGCTAGTCGGGTCAACGGCCACCACGCCCACCATCATCTTTTTCTCCCGGAAAAAGCCGATGAGGTTATTGGTCAGAGTGCTTTTGCCGGCCCCCGGCGAACCAGTTATACCAACGATATACGCCCGACCGGTATGAGGATAGAGACGGCTCATTTCCTCAAGCGCGACCGCAGTTTCGTCTTCTATCTCGCTGATGAGCCGGGCGGCGGCGGAAGCATCACCTTTCAGTATTTTACTGGCCAGTCCCGTCTTCATTTCCGATGCCGGCTGGGCCTATCCCGCAGCCCAAGCTACTCCTCTACCCATTTTACCTTTAGAAAAAGCCGTCCGTTACGGACCTACCTGTGTCCGGTCTGAAACAAGCAAATTATAGTCTATATCATCAGGACAAATCAACCGCCGGTTTTTCCGCCACTTTCCGGATTATCGCTGACATCGTTTCCCCGGCCCGGGCCTAGATCAGGACGTCAGTCTCATCGTCCATGGGAGTGGGGCCCAGGTTGATGATGACCAGTCTGGCACTGGCTTCAACAGCGTAGACCGGCATGTAGGCCGCCGTGTAAACGACCAGACTCGAACCAATCACGATAAACAGGTCACAGTGACCGGAACGGAAGGTCGCCTCGTCTAACACCGCTCTCGGCAGCGCCTCACCAAAGAGGACGATATCCGGTTTCAGGATACCGTGGCATACTCCACAATCGGGGACTTCTTCACCAGCGTCCAGTCTGGTTTTAATCTGCGCCAGGGGATAACGTTCCCTACAGCTGAGGCAGATTACCCACTACATATTATCGTGAGTTCCAGTATTTTACCCGCCGGGACGCCTGCCCTCTGGAGGAGATTGTCCACGTTCTGGGTAATAATACAATCCAACTTACCCCGCCTATCCAGCTCGGCAATAGCGTAATGAGCGGGATTGGGTTCTATTTCTTTGGTCAAGCGTCCTCCCCAGAGCAGTTGCCACTGCTTACGCCGAGAGTCGGGACTACTGACGAACTTCTGGTAGGTAAAATCGTCAGGGCCAAAGCAGTTCCAGATGCCACCCGGGCTGCGAAAGTCAGGGATACCCGATTCCGTACTGTGTCCAGCGCCGGTAAAGACCACCACTTTTCCCGCATTGACAATCAGGTCAGCTACTTTGTTGGCAAGAGTATCCTGATTTTGATTTTCCACCGGCTTCTCCCGGAGAGATTATCTTACTTAGCCCACCGGCCATCAAGTTCCGTAACTCAGTATGGTCGCCTCATTCACTTTTAAGCAGTCCGTACTTGCTAAAATGGGCCGTTCGTAGTATAGTTTAACGGATGCATTTACCCGTGATGCCAGATTTAAAATTTTTTATTGCCCCGGCTGTTTCATCCCTCTTGACCAGAGTCAGCCATTTCCTCACCGAGCAGGGTATAAAAGCGTACCTCACCGGCGGGCTGGTACGCGATATGCTGCTGGAAAGAGGGACGGCGGATATTGATATTGCCGTCGCTGCCGATGCGCTGGCGGTAGCTTCCCGGGTGGCGGCTTTCCTAGGCGGCTGGTATGGTCCGTTGGATGAGACCAACGGAGTAGCCCGGGTGGTCTTGGCCAAATCAGAAGCTGGAGAGCGGTATGAGCTTGATTTCTCGACTATCGAGGGTGACATTGAACTAGATCTGGCGCGGCGTGATTTCACCGTAGACGCCATGGCGGTTGACCTTGAGGAATTTATCCGACAGCCCGAGTCCCCCCGGTTGATAGACCCATTTTACGGCCTTGATGACTTACACCGAGGCGTCATCCAAGTGGTCAGTGAAGACGCTTTCTCTGCGGACCCAGCTCGTCTGCTGCGGGCAGTGCGTATATCTGCCGAGCTTAACTTCCGTATCGACAACCAGACCGAGGCATTCATCCGGCGCGACTCTCAACTTCTGACTGAGGTCGCCGGTGAGCGAGTGAGGGAAGAGTTACTCCGCCTGTTGGCCATATCTGACGGCAGGAAGATTCTGGCTTACCTTGACGGGATGGATTTACTTGCCGCCATGATTCCGGAATTAGCCCAGACCAAGGGAGTCGAGCAACCGAGAGAACATTACTGGAATGTCTTCGTTCATTCTTTAAAGACGGTAGACGCTGTTGATTTTTTGCTACGGCAGGGTGCCTGGGAATATGCTGCCGGGGAGGAAGTGCTGGCCGCCGCCCCTTGGTCCGACGAGCTGACGGAGCACTTTAACCGAGAGGTCAGCCACGGCAGTACCAGAAGGTATCTACTCAAACTGGCGGCGCTGCTTCATGATATCGCCAAACCACAAACTAAAGCCACTGACGCAAGCGGCCGTATACGCTTTCTGGGGCATGGTGGAGAGGGAGCGGAGGTAGCCGCCAGGATCCTAGAAAGACTGCGGTTCAGTGTCCGAGAAATAAAGCTGGTGGAGATTCTGGTAACGTACCACCTCCGGCCGACGCAGCTGAGCCAGGACGAGCTTCCTTCCCGTCGGGTGATTTACCGCTACTTCCGAGACGCCGGCGAGGCCGGTATTGACCTCCTCTTCCTGAGCCTAGCCGACCACCTGGCCGCCAGAGGGCCGCACCTAAACCTAGTTCAATGGCAGGAGCACGCTCAGGTAGCGGCGCATGTCCTAGCACAGTATCTAGAAGAAGAGAGCCTGACCGTACCGCCCAAGCTGATTGACGGGCACGATTTAATTGCCCTTTTCGGCCTGAACCCGGGACCGGAAATCGGACAGGTCCTAGAGGCGGTGCGGGAAGTACAAGCCATCGGAGAGGTGACCACCAAGGACGAGGCAATGGCCTATGTGGAATACTGGCTGGCCTCATCCTCTCCTCGAAAATAAAATATTACAGGTAGGGAATATTGAGGAAAAATACGCTGGTCCTGATAATTATACTGGCTGTCTTCAGCTTCGCCGTCAGCGCTCTCATTTTACCCCTGTTTGACCGACAAGAGATGAGGTTGGGCCTTGATTTGCAGGGCGGTATCCATATGGTCTATCAGGCGGACTTCTCGGCGGTAGAGCCGGGCAAGGAGACCGAGGCTATCGACGGCGCCATTACTGTTATCGAGAAGAGAATCAACATCCTGGGAGTAACCGAACCGGTAATCCAGAAGCAGGGTACCGACCGCATCATGGTGGAACTACCGGGCATCAGTGAGGCAGATAAAGCCAAGCGACTGATTGGTCAGACGGCGCTGCTCGAGTTCCGGGAAATGGTGACCGAGGAAGGTAAGGAGCCAAAGTGGATACCGGCTACCGCCGTCGTCAACGGACAGGAGAAAGAACTGAATAGTTCCTACTTCCAAGAGAACACCTACATCACCACGGATGACTTCGGCCGAGTGCTCCTGCTTTTTGAGTGGAACCGCGAGGGCAGCAAATTATCCGAGGAAATCACCGGCGGCATGATTGGCCAGCCTCTGGGTATCTTCCTGAGTGGTGAGCCGCTGTTGGGAGACGATGGGAGACCAATCGCGCCCATTGTCCAGGCCAAGATTACCGACCGGGGACAGATTGAAGGTCTGAGCCTGAATGAAGCCACCGAATTATCCCAGATGCTCAATGCCGGCCGCATCCCGCTACCCTTAAACCCTATCTACGACCAGACCGTCTCCCCGATACTAGGCGCCAGTTTCATTGAAATGAGCATCACGGCCGGGATAATCGGCATAATACTGGTCATGCTTTTCATGATGGCCTATTACCGCCTTTCCGGCGTCCTAGCCAGCCTAGCTTTAATTTTCTACGGAGCGCTGGTGCTGGCGCTGTTCAAGCTAATACCAGTAACGCTCACCCTAGCCGGACTGGGCGGTTTTATCCTGTCCATCGGTATGGCGGTAGACGCCAATGTACTCATCTTTGAGCGGATGAAGGAGGAGCTACGCACCGGCCGAACCCTAGGAGCCAGTATTGAGGCCGGCTTTAACCGAGCCTGGACCGCTATCCGGGACAGTAACGTCACCACCTTTATNGTCTGCGGCATNCTNTANTGGGTNGGNANNAGNATTGTNGCCGGCGCCCCGGTAANGGGNTTCGCCGTNACNNTGTNTNTCGGTGTGGCNNTNAGCATGTTCACCGCNATNGTNGTNACNCGGACANTNCTGCGCCTNTTNGTNGGCAGNCNNCTGGCNNNNANNACTTCNCTGTNNAGCGTCNACCTGTGAGGAANAAGTNATGTTTGANATNATCGGCAAAAGNTTNNGGTTNTTNCTCATTTCNGGGNTAGTNATNNTNANNNGNANTATTTCNNTNCTGACCTTTGGCCTCAAGTCAGGGATTGAATTCAGCAGCGGCTCCATGCTGACCGTAGACTTTAAGCAGGAAGTAGCTCAGGACCAGCTGAAGCAGGAACTGGCCGACCTGGGCTATGGCAACGTCATCATTCAGCGCACCGGGGCCGGTGACTATCTTATCCGCACTCCCGAGCTGAGCGCCGACGCCAAGGCACAGCTGGAGGCGGTGTTGGCTGCCAGGTTTGGCGACCTCACCGAGCCTGAGTTCTCCTCGGTCTCCCCGATGATTGCGACGGAAACGGCACGGACCGCCACCATCGCGGTCGCCGTCGCGGCGATAGGCATCCTACTTTACGTTACTTGGGCATTCCGCCGTATGCCCAAACCTTTTCACTATGGCACCTGCGCCATCATCGCGCTGGCCCATGATGCGCTGGTCGCGCTGGGGATTTTCTCCATCCTCGGCGGCATACTTAACTGGCAGATTAACCTGATGTTTATTACCGGCATCCTAGCGGTCATTGGCTACAGTGTGAACAATACCGTGGTCATTTTCGACAGAATCCGTGAGAACTTGAGAATGGATATCAGTGTTGACTTTGAGACCATCGTTAATAACAGCCTAGTGGAAACCCTGGGCCGCTCCGTCAATACCAGCCTGACCACACTGATTGTCGTCCTGGCCCTACTTCTCTTCGTTGGGGCGACCATCCAGAACTTCGTGGCTGTCCTGATGATTGGTATCATCGCCGGGACTTTCAGTTCCATCTGCATCGCGCCAGCATTACTGGTGGTCTGGGACAAAAGAGAGTGGGGCCGGTTTGTCCGCTGGCTGCCTTTACCGACCGCCAGAACCCCGAAGTAGGTAATGGGTCATGTTTTCTACCCGAAGTTGGTGCCGCCAAGCTTGCCGTGGCGGCCATCAGCCTATTGATATTGATTAAAATCGTTACCAGTATCACTACCGTCAGTGTCAGTATCAGAGCGGATACCATCCACAGCGCGCTGGACCTAGCCGCCGCCGTGGTCGCTTTCATCGGGATTAGAATTTCCGATAAACCGGCGGACGGGTGGCATCCGTACGGTCACGGCAAGGCTGAGAATATCAGTAGCGTTCTGGTGGCGGGATTAATATTCTTCGCCGCCGGTGCAATTATTTACGAAGCCATAAAAAGGCTCATTTCCGGGGCGACCCTAGAGCTAATAAGCGTGGGGGTTTTCGTTACCGCCGCGGCCATAGCGATAAACGGCCTCCTTTCCTGGTACGTATTAAGAGTGTCTCGGGTAACTGATTCCATCGTCTTGGAAGCATCCGGTCGGCATATGCTCACCGACGTGTTTAGCTCGTGCGCTGTTCTGGCTGGTCTGACCATTGTTCACTTCACCGGGCTTATCATACTCGACTCTATCGTGGCTCTACTNGTGGCTTCAATAATCGTAAAATCGGCTTGCGGTATAATGAGGAAATCATTCGGTGGGCTAAGTGATGTTAAATTACCCGAGGTTGAAGAGGCGTCATCAAAACCGCTATCCTGGAACATGTCGGCAAGCTGGTTGAATTCCGCAAACTACACCGTACCAGCATAACTATCCATGTCGAGCCATGCAGTGAAGAATGCCAGCAGTACCCTATTTCCCCGGAACCACCGAGGGAGAAACCCTGAGCAAAGAAGCCTCGTCACCTGTCTGCACCAGTGCCCGCTCATATGATATGATTACAGAGGTGTTGCCATGCTCCCTATTTTATTAAGTGTCGTTATCATCTCATTCTCCGGGGTAATGATGCCCGGACCGATGTTTGCCATAACTCTAGCCAAAAGCTATAAATCTCAGCTGGCCGGCACCCAGATATCCCTAGGCCACGCCGTTATCGAAGTCCCCTTAATACTACTTATCTACTTTGGCTTTGCCCAATTCTTTCAGAATGTCATCGTCCAGCTGGTACTGAGCGTAGCGGGTAGTGGTATGATTATCTGGCTGGGGATAAGCATGTTCCGTGCCCGGACCGAGGTCGTCCGGAAAGGCAAAGACCTACCTTGTAATGCTTTCACCGCCGGAATTATTACCAGCGCCCTTAATCCCTTTTTCCTACTGTGGTGGGTGACCATCGGCAGTATGCTGATTATGAGAATCCTTGATTTCGGCGTTATCGGGCTGGTGGTTTTCATCATGGTGCACTGGCTGTGTGACCTAGTCTGGCTCACGCTGGTTTCGATAGTAGTCTACCGGACCCACTCACTCTGGGGACTGAAGTTACAGGAATGGATATTCACCGCCTGTAGCCTGCTCCTCGTCGGGTTCGGGATCTGGTTCCTGGTCTCCGGCATACAGCTGGTGGCTTAGAGGAGAAACGCATGAAAGTCGGCTTTGTCTATGACCCGATCCATTTCAAACATGACACCGGGCAGCATCCGGAAAACGCCAGCCGGTTGGAAGCCGTAATGTCTCATCTGGAACAGACCGGACTGAAACAGCGGTTAACCGCCATCAAACCCCGCCGGGCCACCATGAAAGAGCTATGCTTGGCCCACGATGAGCCGTACATCTCTTTTATCCGAGAGGCGGCACAGAGAGGGGACGGCTGGCTCGACGCCAGCACGGTAATCTCTTCCGGTTCCTACGAGGCCGCCCTGCATGCCGCCGGCGGCACCCTCGAGGCCGCCGAAACGGTCATCAATGGCCGGTTAGACCGCACCTTTGCCCTGGTCAGGCCCCCGGGCCACCACGCCACCGCCCGTCAGGCTATGGGCTTCTGCCTGTTCAATAACCTCGCCATCGCCGCGAAATACGCGCTGACCGAACGTAATCTAGAACGAATCGCCATCATAGATTTTGATGTGCATCACGGCAACGGGACCCAGGATATCTTTTACCATGACCCGCAGGTACTTTATATCTCAACCCACCAGTACCCTCACTTCCCGGGAACGGGCAGTCTGGAAGAAACCGGACGCGGCCCCGCCCGAGGCACCACGATCAATATTCCACTGCGCAACGGCTCCAGTGACGATGAATACCGGCAAGCTTTTGAGCAAATCGTGGTACCGGCCACCAGACGGTTTGCCCCGCAGCTTATCCTGGTCTCGGCCGGCTACGACTGCCACTGGGCCGATGAGCTGTCACTAATGCAGGTAAGTGTCAGCGGCTATGCCCGAATGACAGAGATGATTACCGGACTATCTGAGGAACTGTGCAGCGGTAAGCTGGTCTTCAGCCTAGAGGGCGGCTACAATGTTAATGCCTTGGCGGCTTCGATAAAAGCCACCTTTGAGGTGCTGTTCGGTCAGACCGATATTGAAGACCCGCTGGGCCCAACACGTTACCCTTGGAGCGCCCCCATCGTTACCCCCCTGCTCAAGACATTAAAGGAAACTCATAATCTATCCTAGAGTCTCTCCTCTTGGCTTTCTTCTCAGGATATAAGGTGACCTCACCCCTTGCTTGAGTTAGTCACTCTGATGGATTATACTTAGCCGTAGAGGGCAGGAGAGGTGTCACTGGATTTAGCCAAAATTGTTACCCAGGTCAGCGATATGGTCACCAGACTGAAGGACGGTCTTGAGGAAAGGCAGGAGTGCCTTCAGTACGCCTTAGATACCATCAGCCGGAAGGCCGTTGACCTTGAGGGCCTGAAGAAGAAAATCGCTGCGAGCCGGACCACCTGGCTGGTGGCCGACTTGGTCGACGGGCTGGCCGATCATTATGGAGCACCATCTTTACCTGATGAGTTCACCGTCATTGCTACCGATGGCTCTCACATTGACGTTAACCGGCACCACGCCACAAGGTGCTACCTAATAAATATCGGCTCGGCGGTTATCGGTTACGGCGCCGAACCGGACGCCACCCTGAAGAGTTTCCCCCACCTTTATTCCAACGAGGAAGACTTGGTGATTACATCGTCCAACGGCAAGGGCCGCGAGCCGTCGGTGGAGGGGACGCTCCTGGGCATCAAGCGCGGTGTGGCGGAATGCCGCCAGTTGGCCGAACTGGCCGCCGTACCGCCGCCGGGCAGCACCAGCCTGGCACTACTGGACGGCACGCTGATTCTCTGGGGACTGGAAGCTTACCCTGAGTTCGTCACCGAGGCAATGCTGGACAAAGGTTTTTTAACCTACCTAGAGGACATGAGAAAGCTCAACCGCGACCGAAAGCTGGCCCTGGCCAGCTATATCAGCTTTCCGCGCAGCACCGACGTGATCAATACGCTGCGGGTGGCCATTTGTCCCTACGAGCCGGCCGACTGTGACCGCTATTGCCCACCGGGTAAGGAACGAAACTGCGAGGCGACGGCCAGCGTCCGCGACCGGGAGCTGTTTTTAAGTTTATTAAGCCCAGGAGAGAGGTCAGCGCGGTTCATCAGCCAGTCCTCCGTCGTGCGGAAGCATTATGGAGAGCACCGAGTCTATTTCTTTTACCTCAGGGTGGACGATGAAATCGCCCGGGTGGAGGTCCCCAGCTGGGTAGCGCAGGACGAGAGCCTACTAGAATTAACCCACGCCCTAGTCCTGGACCAGTGCCGGCGGGGACATGGCTACCCGGTGGCGTTGAGTGAAGCTCACGAACAGGCGGTAGTCACCGGCGCCGATAGAGAAGAGTTCTGGTATTTCGTGGAGTCATCCTTGGTGGCTGCAAAAATACCCACCCTGAGCTCCGCCAAGAGTTTTAGTAAAAGGACGAGGTGGGTCTAAACAGGATAAAACAGAAGGAGAAAACAAAACATGGGAAGTAAAGGCAGAAAAAACGTAAAAAAACCCAAGCAGCCAAAGAAAGAGAAGTAAGCAGGACGAATCCTTTGGAGGGAATCCCTCTTAGTCCCCCTTTGGCAAAGGGATGGTGAGAGGGATTTAAATGAGGAGAAGGGCGAAGACTCTTCGAGGGGTTGGGGTCTTACCTCATAAAGACCTGAAAGGGGTAAGGTTAAATAAATAATAAAGCAGAACTATCAGACAGAGTCGGTGAGGTGCTTGCCGCCAGTACCACCGATTTCACCGCGCAGTGCTACGGTCTTTACCAGTCGCCGCCACTGGGCAGCCTGGTAAAGACCGGAGACGAGCCAATAGAGCTATACGGCATCGTCGGCCACGCCACCACCGGCAGTCTAGAGCCGGGGCGGCGGCCGATTGCCCGCGGCCAAGACGAGGCCAGCGAGGAAGAGGTCTACCGCACCAGCCCTCAGCTCTCAAAACTACTCAAAAGCGAGTTCAGTGTCCTAGTGGTGGGACACCGGGAAGGCGATAAACTGTACTACTACCTGCCACCCCGCCCCGCCCGCATCCACGGCTTCGTTTACCGATGCCGTCCGGAAGAGGTACGAGAGTTCAGCCAGTCTCTTGACTTCCTCAATATGCTGATCAACACCAACCTACCAACCTCCGTAGACGAGCTTATCGCCGCCGCCCTACGCCAGACGGGCCAAGCCCACGAAGACCCCCGTGCTTTTCTGGTAGCGGCAGGTAAGGAACTGGCCGTCCTGCTCAGCGGACAGTTTAACCAGCTTAAAGCCATTCTGGAGAGACTGAAATGACAGAACGACTGGGTATTGTTATCTCCGGTTCACTGGACAGCGGAGTGGAAGTCAGGCTGGACGGCGCGGTGTCGGTGGAGGACATGGCGGTGGGACGCTATGTCACCATCGAGGGACAGAAACAGCGTTTCTTCGGTATGATCACCGATGTCAGCTTAGGGGTGACCGACCCGAGGCTAATCCTCACTCCGCCCGATGTGGCCGACCCCTTTATCGCCGAGGTATTTTCCGGCACCAGCACCTACGGCACGCTCCACATCTCACCGTACCTCACCATCGGCGGTAAAGCTGACAGCTTACTGGAAGGGCCCCAGACGGTTAAGACCGTGCCTAGCCACTTCTCGGCGGTGAACCTAGCTACCGATCCAGACATAGAGTTGGTCTTCGGCCAGGAGGACCAGGAGAGGTTCTGGATTGGCAACCCGATGGACATGGAGACCAAGCTCTGCCTCGACCTAGAGGAGTTCGTCACACGCTCCAACGGCATCTTCGGCAAGAGTGGTACCGGCAAGACCTTCCTCACCCGAATACTACTCATCGGCATGCTACAGAAGAGTAAAGCGGTGAACCTGGTATTTGATATGCACAGTGAGTACGGATGGGCGGGGAGCAGCGAGGGGGGACAACGTAAGGTCAAAGCCTTAAAGCAGCTTTTCCCATCTCAGGTGGCCGTCTTTACCTTGGACGAGGAAAACTCGCGGCGGCGAGGGGTAAGTACCGACTTCGTGGTCAGGATAGGCTATGATGAGATTGAACCGGAGGACATCGGGCTGCTGCGCCAGACCTTAAACCTGACCGAACCGGCGATTGAAGCCGGTTATCAGTTACGCCGGAAGTTCGGCAAAAACTGGCTGCAGCAGGCCTCGGAATGGTCAGACTCCGAGGAAATCGGTGAGCAACTAAAAGAGATGAACATCCATGAGAGTACCTTCCAGAACCTAAGGCGGGGACTGAATACCATCCGGCGGCTCCCCTTTACCGAGCCCCACGCCCCGACCAACGCCGTCCAGCACGTGCTGGAGCACCTCGACCGGGGGACAAACGTGGTGCTGGAGTTCGGCCGCTACCGTGATATCACCGCTTACGTCTTGGTGGCCAATATGCTCGCCCGCCGCATTTACGCCCAGTACCAAGAGCGGATGGAAAAGGCGATGGGTGAAGAGGCCGCCCGTCCCACCCCCCTAGTGATAACTATCGAGGAGGCTCACCGATTCCTCAACCCCAGTGTCGCCAGTCAGACCATCTTCGGCACCATTGCCCGCGAGATGCGTAAGTACAATGTCACCCTCTTGGTGATTGACCAGCGTCCCAGCGGGATTGACGAAGAGGTCATGTCCCAGATGGGCACCAAAATAACCTGCCTGCTGGATAACGAGCGGGACATTGACAGTGTCCTCGCCGGCGTATCGAGCAAGAGCGGTCTAAAAGCAGTACTAGCCCGGCTGGCACCCAAACAGCAGGCGCTCATCTTCGGACACGCGGTACCCATGCCAGTGCCGTTTGAACCAAGGGAGTACGGCTCCGCCCAGTCATATAAAGATTTTATCACCACCAACCGAGCCCAGCGCCGGGAGCAGGCCGAAAAAGACATCGAAGACCTCTGGGAAAGATAAGTCACTGGACCGGGCTAAAACGGGACATCCAGACAGAGTTTCATGGGAATCAGATGTTATAAACACCAGATAGGCGTTAGCGCCGGCATAACCCTAGGACTGATTTTTATTACCGCCGGAGTGGGCAAGCTGCTCCACCAGCCCGAAGCCTTCACCATATTCTTCACTCCTTTCCCGAGGTTCTTATCACTGATTTTGGCTAAAGCCGCTTTTATCTGGCTTCCCTGGGTAGAACTGGTCATCGGCCTACTCTTAATCAGCGGTATTGCCGCCAGGCCAGTGGCCGCTTTTTCCTTGTTGCTGATTACCGGCTTCATAGTGAACAATACTTTATTACTCATTCAGGGACTAGGCGGCGAGCCCTGTCACTGCTTTGGCGCCGTGGATAACATCGTCGAAGCCGACCTCTCGATTATCGGCGCACTGGGTACAGATATCGCAATGCTGGCGCTAGCGCTGGTCTTCCTGCTCTATTCTCGACGGGGTTTCTTCAACCTTTACCCCTGGTTCTTGAAGGAGAGTGACCGTAGGAAGTAAAAATCGGCCTAGCGCTGGGCAACGGCACCGCCTGGGGAATGGCCCACATCGGGATACTTTCCGTCCTAGACAAAGAAGGGGTTCCCATCGATATGATTACCGGCACCAGTACCGGGGTGGTAGTCGGCGCCTTTTACGCCCAGGGCAAGCATACCGGTCATATAAAAGAGCTGACTCCGGACCTAGGCTGGAAGGAAATAGCGCCCCTGTTAGACCTCTCCCTACCTCAGAGCGGTCTCATCAAAGCTGGAAAATCAAGGACCTACTGGCGTCATTTATCGGCAGCGATATAAAATTCGGTACCCTAAAAATATCCTCTGCCTACATCGCTACTGACGTCACTACCGGTGAAGAGGTGGTACTCAACCGCGGTCCGGTATCAGAAGTGGCTAGGGGCAGCATTTCCTTCCCAGCGGTGTTCGCCGTAGCCAAAAGAGAAAGCAGCTATCTGGTTGAAGGCGGCCTGATGGACCCGGTGCCAGTGAACGTAGTGAAAGAGATGGGGGACGGATTTTATCACTACGGTAAACGTAATACCCTCTGTGATTGAGCGGGCGCACCGCATTAGAAAGGAACAAGCAGAGGGCAGCAAAGAGTCAAACAAAGAGCCCAATATTTTCCAAGTTCTGCTGCAGTCCATCTACATTGGCACTTATACCTTGGTGGCGCGCAGCACGGAGGAAGCCGACGTTATTATTGAACCGCGCGCGGTGCATATCGATTCCGAAGACTTTCACCATACCCAAGAATGTATTCGACAGAGTGAGATAGTGGCGCAAAAGCCGTCCTCGAGAGAAAGGGGAAGATAAGAAACCTCTAGCTTCCCGAATTAATCCACAGATACCGTAATCAGTTATCCGTAAATTTGACAGTCAACTATTTATGGTTTATAATTGCAAGTGAATAGCATTAGCAATAACGCTATTTTTATAGGTCAACTATTTTGGATTTTAAGAAAGGAAGCTCCTGTTATCAGGTGTAAGCACATAGATTTGTCTCAAAGAAAAAGCCGTAAAGCCCTGAACCAAGCCGGGATAAGATTCACCAGTCAGCGCGCCCTAATTATGGAGATTGTCCGGCGGGGCCAAGGGCACCTTGATGCCGACGAAATCTACCGCCTCGCCCGGGTAAAAGAACCGCGCCTCAGCCTATCCACCATCTACCGGACTCTGCAGATGCTAAAGAAGCTGAGTCTGGTCGAGGAGCTCCACTTTGACGATACCCATCATCATTATGAGGCGAAGCCGTCCGCAGAGCACCATCACCTGGTATGCCTCGGCTGTGACCGGGTTATCGAGTTTAATCACCCGCTGTCCGACTACATAAAAAAGAATGTCCCGGAAGCAAAGGGCTTTAACATTGCGGAAAGTGAAGTCCGTATGACTGGCTACTGTGCCAAGTGCCGCCAGAGTCAGAAATAATTTTTAGATCCAAGTAGAGGAAGTTGAGAAAATGGCCCTCTGGGAAAAAGTGTTGAAAACGATTAGTTTTGGTAAATCGGGTGGCGGCTGTCATTGGGGAGAGGCACGTCTGGATAACAATCACCTCAGCAGGGTGGGCATTGTTGGTAATCCAAATGTGGGTAAAAGTGTCGTCTTCAATAATCTCACCGGGGCCTACGTTACCGTTTCTAATTACCCGGGGACAACGGTTGATGTGGCACGTGGGAAAGCTAAGATAGAAGGCGTGGGAATTGAGGTCGTGGATACTCCGGGGATGTACTCATTACTGCCAATTACTGAGGAGGAACGAGTCGCCAGATTAATACTTTTTGAAGAGAGGCCGGAGGTAATTCTACATGTGGTAGACAGCAAGAACCTAGAGAGAATGCTGCCCCTCACCATTCAATTTATTGAAGCCAGACTTCCCGTTATCTTGGACTTGAATATGATGGATGAGACAGAAGTAGCCGGAATAGAGATTGATGTCAATAGGCTGGAGAAAGAACTGGGCATCCCGGTAGTGGCGACAGTGGCCACCGCTGGCCGCGGCATGGCAACCATACGAAAGAGACTGGTGGAGTATGTTAGAAACCAAAACTACGCCGTTTAGGTATGATGAATCTCTAGAATCAGCTTTAAGCCACATCGAGAATCTGCTTAAAGACAGTTACAGCGTATCCAAAAGGACCGTAAGTTTACTTCTTCTGCAAGGAGACCCGGAAATAGAGAGACGGGTTAGAAAGCAAGAAGCTTCAAGCTACACTTCGATTCAGAGAATAGTGTCCGAGGCTAGAGCCAACTATAACCAGCCGATAAGCTATGTCATCGCCTTAAGACGCCAGCAAGAGGCCAAACGCATCCTATCGACGACAGTGACCAAGAAGGAGAAGTTCGGGATAGGGTTTGCCGAGAGGCTGAGCCGTACCATGATGAATCCAGTAACCGGCTCCCTCATTCTTCTTATCGTCCTCTACTTTGGCCTGTATCAATTTGTCGGCGTCATTGGCGCCGGGATACTGGTCGACTTCATTGAGAGCACCGTATTCGGGGAGTGGGTCAATCCTTGGGTTACTGACTTCGTGGTCGGTCTTGTTCCCCTTCAAATCATTCAGGACCTCTTTATCGGTAAATATGGGATTGTCACCTTGGGACTAAGCTACGCCATTGCCATAATCCTCCCCATTGTGACTACTTTCTTCATCGTTTTTTCCATAATTGAAGACAGTGGCTATCTCCCTCGACTGGCCATGCTTATCGATAGGGTATTCAAGACAATCGGGCTCAGCGGTCGGGCGGTAATACCTATGGTGCTGGGGTTCGGCTGCGATACCATGGCCACCATTGTCACCAGAACTCAGGAAACAAGACGGGAGAGGGTTATCACTACCTTGCTTCTGGCTTTAGCCATTCCCTGTTCCGCACAGTTAGGAGTTATTTTCGCCATCTTGTCAGGCAATGGACTGGCACTTATTACCTGGGTCATGGCGGTAGCCCTGGTACTACTCCTTATCGGCTACTTGGCATCCAAAGTTATCCCAGGAGAGAGAGCCAGCTTCTATATAGAAGTACCACCGCTGAGGCTGCCTAAGCTGTCTAACATACTGGTCAAAACCTATAGCCGATTACAATGGTACTTTATTGAGGTACTACCTTTTTTCATTATGGCAAGTATTTTACTCTGGATAGGAGAACTTACCGGACTTTTTAACCTTGCCATCAGCGGACTTGAGCCTGTGGTCAAGCTCATCGGGCTACCTGCAGAAGCCGCGGTCGTCTTTCTCTATGGCTTCTTCAGGCGAGATTTTGGCGCTGCCGGACTATATGACCTGCACAGTTCGGGAGAGCTACTAGGAGTACCGTTGGTAGTAGCCGCGGTCGTCCTTACCCTTTTCATCCCCTGCATTGCCCAAGTCATGGTGATGCTGAAAGAAAGGGGTATCAAGACGGCCCTAGCCATGACTCTGTTTATTTTCCCCTTTGCCTTTTTAGTCGGCTTCGTCCTCAATCTAATCCTGACTAAGCTGGGGGTGTCACTATGAAATGCCCTCTTTGCGGTTACCAATTTCAAGAAGAAGAGACTAAAACCGCCTGTGCCGGATGTCCATTGGGCGGGGGTTGCCATATGATAAGGTGCCCTAACTGCGGTTATGATATACCAGTGGAACCGAAATTAATCAAGGTCTTCAAGACCTGGAGGAGACGGGACAATGGAACTAGAGGAAAAAGCTGAGGAGCTTCTGGAAACCATATGGATTTGTACTGAGGAAGGAACAGAAGATTCCTTGGCGGTGGTTGGTTTGAGAGAAGAGGAGAAGGAGGCCACCGAGCAGTTACTCAAGGTTGATTATATTATGGCCACTGATGGTCACTTACGACTCACTAAGCGGGGACGACCGGTGGCCCGAAACGTGGTCAGGAGACACCGGCTGGCGGAGCGCTTACTGACCGATGTTCTGGGCACCAGTGACATGCTCCTGCATGAGAAAGCATGCAAATTTGAGCATCTTCTTGACCGTGGGCTGGACGAGAGTATCTGCAGTTTGTTAGGGCACCCTAAGATATGTCCCCACAGTAAGCCGATACCACCCGGGGGGTGCTGTCAGCAGGAACGAGCCCCGGCGCCAAAGCTTGTTTCCCCCCTCTCCCGATTATCTCCGAGGCAGAAAGGTAAGGTAGCCTATATCTATGCCACCGAGTCAAGCCAATTACAAAAGCTAATGGCTATGGGGATTCTTCCCGGGGCATCCATATCTCTCATCCGTGGCTTCCCGTCCTATGTCTTTCAGATTGGACAGACTCAGTTCGCCGTAGACAAAGAAATAGCTAAGGCTATCTATGTCCGATTAGTGGAGCCAGAGACTATCAGCGAGACGCAAGAAGAATTACCCCATGGGCGCGGACGAGGGTGTAGACTGAGACGTTTCGGCCGATGGTGGTCAAAGAGAAGCTAGCTTTATTGGTTTGTCTTTACCATCGCCTGCAGGCTATAATTAAGGATAACATTCGGCGACGACAAGAGTGATAATAATATGCACTACTGTCTCTATTACGGGGGAAAGTATTTAATCTGGCTACTATTGTTACTCCTGACCCGCTACCGGGTACGGGGGAGAGAGAACGTTCCCCACCAGGGCCCTTTACTCATCGTGTCCAACCATTTGAACCTAGCGGACCCGCCTATCGTCGGCATCGGTATTGGTCGGAAAATGGCGTTCTTGGCCAAAGAAGCACTGTTTCGCCCCAGACTAGCGGGCTACGTGCTACGCCGTTGCGGCGCTTTCCCGGTGCGTCGGGGCGGCATAAACAAGGAAGCCTTGTGCAAGGCAACCCATCTAATGGCGCAGGGCATGGCGTTAATCATGTTCCCCGAGGGGCGAAGGAGTCCGGTGAGACAACTGGAGCCGGCCTTCTCCGGCTCGGCGTTCATCGCCATGCGCAGCGGAGCGCCTATTCTCCCTGCGAGCATCTCTGGGACGGAAAAGCTCAGCGGTCTGTCCTGGTTAATCCGCCGCCCAGAAATAACGGTCAATATCGGCCGCCCTTTCTCTTTGCCACCGGTAGCCGGTAAATTAACCCGGGCGGAGCTTACCGGGCTCACCGATTCCATTATGGAGCACATCGCCGAGCTCCTCCCCGCAGAGTACCACGGGAAATACACCAGACCGGAAACCGAAAAACATGAAAGTTAAAAAAGCGGCTAAAATAGGCTTTTGCTTCGGCGTCAAGCGGGCCATCGATATCTTGGAAAAGGTTGCCCGGGAACGCGGTGGTGTGGAAACGCTGGGGGCGGTAGTGCATAACCAGCAGGTACTGCAGAGGTTGGCCAGGATGGGCGTGCGAGTAGCCGGGGATGTTGCCGACATACAGGACGGCACGGTCGCCACCAGCTCCCACGGAGTAAGCCCGCAACTGGAAGAGGCAATTCGGGCCCGCCATATCGGCATCGTCAGCACCACCTGCCCTTTTGTGCACCGCGCCCAGGTAGCCGCCCGGAGGCTGGCCGAATCCGGATTCTTTGTGGTCATTTACGGCGATACAGAACATCCTGAGGTTAAGGGCATACTGGGCTGGACTCGAGATAAAGGGATAGCCACCCTGGACGAAAAATCCATCGCGGCCCTAGACCGCATACCAAGACGTTTGGGGATTTTATCTCAGACGACCCAGATACCGGCCCATTTCAATGAATTTATCAAGAGGCTGCTTGACGCCGCCTTTACCCGGGACTCGGAAATGAGAATTATTGATACTATATGCCATGATATCAGGGAACGCCAAGCAGCAGCCCTAAAACTGGCCCGTAAGGTAGACTTGATGCTGGTGGTCGGCGGGCATCACAGCGCCAATACCAATCGTTTGGCCGAGCTCTGCGCCACGGTTACCAAAACGCACCTCGTAGAAACCGCGGAGGAAATTCAGACTACCTGGCTTAAGGATAAGCACAATGTGGGTATCACTGCCGGGGCGTCAACTGATGAGCAGACGGTAAATGAAGTCCTGGCGAAGTTAAAAACGCAGTCTACACTTTCAGGCAGGTTACTGTCCTAGAAATACCCGAGATAGGATGGACCTTCCCAGTAACCAGTTCGCCGACATCGTTCAGGGTTTCTCCTTCCAGAATAGCGATAACATCATAGGGTCTGGTCACCAGGTCAGCTGAGGTCACTCCTTTTACCTTGCCAAGCGCCGCCACAATGTCCTTACTTTTATCCGGGATAGTCTCAAGCAGAACATAAGACTTTACTCCCAACGGACTCACCTCCTTTTTTACCAGACGGCCGGCTGGCGTCTCTTCTCTGCGCAGTATAACCACGTTAATGGGCTCCGTCAAGATGCATTGCGCCGAGGTTTCTTAACAACTTCGCCTATTTTAAACTTTTAATTGGTAACCCTCGCCCTCCTTTAGGTTTTATATAGCGACCTCACCTCCTCGTTCCCTTTCTCCTTATTTAAGGAGAGGGAGAAATTTTTAGAAAGAAGGGCTGACTCCCCCCCCCTTATAACACCCCACGCTACCAACATGGAATGAGAAGAGTTAAAGGGACGGGGACACAGGTCGAAGACTCTTCGGGGAGGGGGGGCTAATAAATATCAAGAGGATGAGGTCACCATATTTCTTGAGGGAAGAATTACCGGGGGCAAGCCGCGCCATTGTTAATTACTAATGACAGCCCCCCTTGACGTAAAGACACGGCTCTGCGTATAATTTAAGTTGATTTTAGTCGGAAAATCAGCAACGGCTAAAACAGCCCCCATGGCATCTACCAGAAACAACAAGCGCCAAGTATCATACAGGAATCATGGGAAAATTGTACGATACGGCAGATAACCTCCGGAGAGAGAAGGGAGCACACTCTTGGAATATTTTTTAACGGAAGAGCAGAAGACCATCAAGGACTTGGCCAGAAAAATTGCCGAAGAAAGGGTGCTACCCGTCCGGGCGGAACTCGATGAGACCGAAGATTTCCCCCGGGCGATAATGAAATACCTTGCGGATGCGGACATGTTCCGTGTCTTTATCCCGGAGGAATACGAGGGATTGGGTGGCGGCTGCCTGGAACTATGCCTGGTGGTGGAAGAGCTGAGCCGGGTATGCGCTGCCATCTCCACCTGCTACGCGGTGAACGCCTTGGGATGCTATACCTTAATAGAATTCGGCACTGAAGAGCAGAAGAGGAAATACCTACCCGATATTGCTGCCGGGCGGCGGCTGACCGCTTTTGCCTTAACCGAGCCTACCGCCGGCAGTGATGCCGGCGCCATCAAAACTACAGCGGAGAAAGTTAACGGCGGCTATATGCTGAACGGTACCAAGCAATTCATCACCAACGGCGGCGAAGCCGAGATATACACAGTCATCGCCCTGACGGACAAGACCCGTGGTGCCCGCGGCGCCAGCGCCATTATCGTGGAGAAGGACACGGAGGGTTTCTCCTTCGGCAAGACAGAGAAGAAGATGGGCATCCGCGCCTCGGCAACCCGGGAGTTGATTTTCCGTAACTGCTTTGTCCCGGAAGAGAACTTGATCGGCCGAGAAGGGGCAGGCTTTCTCATGGCGATGAAGCTTTTTGACCGTTCCCGGCCGGGGATTGGCGCGCAGGCGCTCGGCATTGCCCAGGGAGCACTGGAAACGGCCGTAGATTATACCCGGCAGCGTATCCAGTTCGGACAACCTCTGATTTCCCTACCGGTGGTACAGGATATACTCGGTGACATGGCCACTCACATTGAAGCTTCCCGGGCGCTGATTTACGCCGCGGCTAGGACGGTGGACAGCGGGGCAAAGAACTTAACCGAAGTCTCGGCGATGTCCAAGGTCTTTGCCTCAGACGTGGCGATGAAGGTAACCACCGACGCGGTACAGATTTGCGGCGGCCCCGGCTATATGAGAGACTACCCGCTGGAGAAAATGATGCGGGATGCCAAAATCACCCAGATATACGAGGGCTCCAACCAGATTTTAAGAAACGCCATCGCCATCGAGACCAGGAAGAGGAAGGGCAGAACGTAATGAATGTCATCGTCTGCCTGAAGCAAGTCCCCGGCACCACTGACGTCAAGGTTAATCCACAGACTAATACTCTCATCAGACAGGGGGTCGAGAATGTTATCAATCCCTTTGACACCTATGCCCTAGAAGAAGGAGTCCGCACAAAGGAACGGTACGGCGAGGGTAAGGTCACGGCCATGAGCATGGGACCACTCCAAGCGGAGGCAGTGATGAGAGAAGCCATTTCCCTAGGAGCGGATGAAGCCGTCCTCTTGAGTGATAAAGCCTTCGCCGGGGCTGATACCTGGGCGACAGCTTATACTCTGGCGCAGGCGATTAATAAAATCGGGCAGCACGACATTATCATCTGCGGCCGGCAGACCATAGACGGAGACACCGGACAAGTGGGGCCAGAACTGGCCGAGATACTGGAGATACCCTTCGTGGCCTACGTCAGCCAGATAGAAGAGATAGCCGACGGGCGGATACGGGTCCAGCGGATGGTGGAGGAGGGCCATGAGGTTATTGAGTCCTCCCTGCCGGCAGTAATCACGGTGGTCAAGGAGATTAACGTGCCCCGTCTGCCCTCGCTCCGCGGCATTACCCGGTCGAAGAGCGCCCCGGTGGCCATCTGGTCGGCCCGGGAAATAGGCGTCGACGAGAGCCGAGTCGGCTTGGCCGGCTCTTTCACCAAGGTAATCAAGGTGTTCTTTCCTCAGAGAGTCAGCCAGAGTGAGGTATTCCAAGGAGAAATGGAAAGCCAGGTAGACTGCCTAATCGACCGGTTGAAGGACACCGGCCTAACCTAGAGCTGGAGAAAGTATGGGAATAGAGATTGATTTCGAGCAATGCACCGGCTGCGGCAACTGTGAACCCGCCTGTCCTTTCGGATTACTGGAAGTCGTTGACGACAAGGTACGGCTGAAAGAAGGCTGCACGCTCTGCAGCGCTTGCCAGGAAGCCTGCCCTGTCGACGCGATACTCATTGAAGCGGCGCCTGCGGCCGAGACGACCAGTGACGAACACCGAGGGGTCTGGGTCTTCGCCGAGCAACGGCACGGCCAACTGAAAGACGTTGCCTACGAACTACTGGCCGAGGGCAGAGCGCTGGCCGACATCCTGCAGACCGACCTGAGTGCGGTGTGCTTCGGGCATAATATTACCGAAATAAATCAGCTGGTGGCTCATGGTGCGGACAAGGTCTATCTGGTGGACAGCCCAGAACTAGCGGAAAACTTGGATGATCTGTATACCCAGCAGTTTATTGAGCTGATTCAAGAGTATAAGCCAGAGATAGTCATCGCCGGAGCAACGTCCCTGGGACGTGCCTTTATTCCCCGAGTGGCGGCGGTCCTGAAGACAGGTCTCACCGCAGACTGCACCGGACTGGACATTGACCCCGAGAACCGGCTTCTCCAGCAGACCCGCCCTACCTTTGGCGGCAATATCATGGCTACCATCATCTGCCAGGCCAGGCGCCCACAGATGGCCACCGTCCGGCCCCGCGTCTTCAAGAAGAACACGCCGGAGGCGGGTCGGAAAGGGCAGGTAATCAAACTGGACTTTGACCGCGAGCGCATCACCGCAAAGACAAAGCTGCTGAATTTCGTTAAGGACCTAACGGAAACGGTCAAGATTGAGGAGGCGGATGTCATCGTCTCCGGAGGCAGAGGGCTGGGCAAAGCCGAAAATTTCAAGATGTTAGATGAGCTGGCCTCGGTTATAGGGGCAGCGGTGGGAGCATCACGGGCGGCAGTAGACGAGGGGTGGATTCCTTATTCCCACCAAGTGGGCCAGACCGGGAAAACGGTCTGCCCCAAGCTCTATATCGCTTGCGGTATCTCCGGTGCGGTACAGCACCTGGCCGGGATGCAGACCTCGGACGTTATTGTGGCCATCAATGATAACCCCGATGCCCCTATCTTTGAAGCGGCGACCTACGGTATCGTCGGTGACCTGTTCAAGGTGGTACCGATGCTCACTGAGAAACTGAAGAACGGGTAATCCAGCTTGACTCCACCGAAAGGCCGAGTAATAGAATTCAACCCATGTTTTTCCTTAATTACGCAACCACAGTTGATTCTCTCTTGCGGGACAGCAGGCTTTATACCTCAAAATTTTCCGGCATGAGGGCAAGGGACAGAGTATCGGATGTCTGCTGCGGGGCCGGAGACCAGGTGTATTATTATTGCTGGTAGCCGGTTCCGGACTGCCGCGCCGAAGGGCTCTGGCACAGATGGGACTGGCAAAGAGCACCTATTATCGCTGGCTAAGACGGCAAACCGGAGGGAGGCTACAGGACAGGAAAGGCGGTTCGCCAGTCCCCTGGAACAAGCTCAGGCCTGAAGAAGAGGAGATGATACTTGTCCTGGCCAGGGCATTTCCTGAGTTAAGCTCGCGTGAGCTTGCCTTGAGGATTGTTGATACCGAGGGCTTGTATATATCTGAGAGTACCATCTTCCGCGCTCTGAAACGGGAGGGACTGATCAAACCGGCGGAGATAGTGGGTTTCAAGGCAGGTAAGGAGTACCACCGTAAGACGAAAAGAGCCAACGAGCTCTGGGCCACCGATTGTTCTCATATCAAGGTTATAGACTGGGGCTGGTATTACCTGGTGACGGTGATGGACGACTATAGCCGTTTCATACTGGCCTGGGANCTCAAGAGCGATATGNCATCGAACTCTCTCATTGATGTCGTACAGAAGNCGNTAGACNCTACNGGCATGACCGATGTNCCGGTGGAAGACCGGACAATGCTTCTNTCNGACAATGGACCGGGGTACATNTCNCGGCAGTTCGGAGATTACTTAAGGCTGGTGGNAATCAGGCACATCTTAGCCTCTCCCTTTCACCCCCAGACTAACGGCAAGATAGAGAGATANCACCGTACCATNAAAGGAGAGTTAAGCCTNANNCCCTACGAGATGCCCGGTGAACNGGAGGAAGCCATCANGGCATTCATCGAGCACTACAACTATCGGCGCTATCACGAAGGCCTCGGTGATGTCACGCCCTATGACGTCTACACCGGCAGGCATCTCGAGATAATCCAGAAAAGGAAGGAGGCAAAGAGCAGGACATTACAGGTAAGAAGGGACTATAATAGAATCGCCAGGGAGCAGGGTAGTGGCCTCTAAAGTGTTCGTTACTTCAAAAGGCCCACTTAGTCCCACTTTCGCTGACTACATACAAGCTAGTACAGTAGCTACGCATGCCTCTCTAGGGTTGCCCAGAACCTTGGAATACAGGATATCACCGATTACACAGTTCCCTGGATGAATCTCTGTTATTTCGGGGAATTTCCCTTCTTTTATATAACGGCACGAGGCACGGAAAGTAGGCGAAGAACCTACGGATACATGTTCCACCGGGATGCCTTCTTTCCTCAGCATCCTAGCTGTTTCCGTTATTATCTCCGCCGTCTTATAGGCTAACTCATCATTACCTTCCGACGTAGTTGATTCGCTGTTCTCGTGGGAATAAACACCCAGAAACTCGATACCCGGTAGCTGGCAAAGTTGTTTAGATAAGTCTAAGGTAGTCTTACCGGGAAGAACCCCAACCCGCGAAAACCCGCCGGCACCAAGATTTGTGTCAACCTTGGGAAGCACAGGAATCTTGCGACCAAGTGCTTGACCAATCTGAGAAACAATCTCGGCTTGCTCAATCATATCTACTACAACCGTCACTTTTAGCCCCGGTCTACTAAGAAGTTTCTTTAGTTTTTCATACTTCGGACCACCATAGAAAGTCGGGTGGGCAATGATTATATCGTCAATCCCTACCTCTGCCAGAGCCTCTGCTTGACCAAGACTGCCTACGTCTACGCCACATGCCCCCGCTTCAATCTGTAAGCGGCATATTTCTGCACACTCATGAACCTTAACATGCGGCCTTATCTTGACTCCTGCCTCAGCCGCCAACTGGGACATTTCTTTTATGTTGGCCTCCAGTTTATTCATGTCCACCAGCACAGCAGGCGTGTCTAATAATGGATAAGCAATGTCTTTAGTAACGCTCATATTCACTCCCTTCTTCAGTCTTACCCCTGACCCATGTTCCCTTCTGGCTCCATCAGCGCAAACAAGAAGTAACTCTAGTTAAACTGTGAGAGAAAAGAATCATACAATGTTGTCCCTCTTCCTAGCAGTACAGGACTTAGGCACTTGTTCTTCATCTTCCCGCGTATGCAGAGTGATCGTCTTGGGTGTTGTTACCAGTGCTTGCTCGACCACATAAGAGGGAATTCTCACTCTATCGGAATCAGAGACATCGGCGCCGGCATCGCCTAATATGTCAATTGCCTCCTGACACTGAAAGGCTACCCCTGTCCTCTCCAGTATTTGGATGGCTGCGCAATGCAATTTCTCTATCTGCCCATTTGATAAGATACGAAATAAAGGATCACTGCGATGAATATAGTCTATATGCATAAATCCACCTCCTTAAATAGGTTTCGCTAAGTTATGACGATTTTTGCCAATCCAACAACAGAAACTACTTCCGGGGCATAGCCATCAGCTTCCATTGCCACAATTTGCTATTCGGCAGGTGTATCACTGACCATGATTCTCACCTTATCATAACTTTGTCGCGTTTTCCATCATTAGCTTACCAATGACCTACCCCTTATCATTTAGTCCAGTTATAATGTTTGACTTGGGCTAGACTAAACAAAACACAGAACCATTGTTTCAGGTAGAGTTCGACTCTGCTCTGTCTCCCGTCCAATAAGTCAGTATTTTCCAGAACCACACATTTCGTCATCTTGTTAGTTTATTTTATGCCGACATTGAATTAGTTTGGGGTGAACTATTTTTAAGAAAATCAATCAATCGTGGGAATTAGCTTTGGGAATAGTTTCGCACATGCCTAATACCGATCCGGCTATTGACTTCCTCTTACCACGGTGCTAATATCCCATCACCGACTGGCGTAGATGTCAGTAGGTTAAATCCCCACTTAGCCGGAGACGAGATTAACCCGGTAAACAGAGGAGCCAGACTTGCGTGACGCAGAATATATGAAGCAGGCTTTAAAGCTGGCCCGCCGAGGTCTCGGGAGGACCAGCCCAAACCCGATGGTGGGTGCCGTTATCGTGAAAAACGACCGTGTCATCGGTCAGGGTTACCACCACCACTACGGTGGCAAACATGCTGAAACCAACGCTATCCAGAATGCCAACGAGAGTATCGCGGGGGCAACTCTCTATGTCACTCTGGAACCCTGCTGCCATCATGGCAAAACTCCTCCCTGCACGGACGCCA